>NZ_JCAJRU010000399.1:0-2419 GCF_059447605.1 Paenibacillus sp. N119s
ATCCTGCACGTTTGGAGCCTTCTTAACGCTGGCTTCTATTTTGCTATGGTTAAATTAGGTTTGAAGACACGCTCTAAATAGAAAATGAATATATTTTTCTAGTCAATTAAATTGATGCCTAACACGGTTGTTAAAAGGAGGAACTCATATGTATCTTCTATTTTGTAGCGATCCTCTGAATTCTAAAAGTGTGGATATAGATTACCGTGCAGAGTACGAGGTTGCACGGAGTCTTGGTTTTGATACAGGGTTGGTCAATTTCGATAACCTGATTGAGGAAGAACGGGAAGGGTCAGGGGCTAACCCATATATTGCTTCTAAGAATATGCGAGAAAATGTTGCTATACCGGGAAGCGAGTACGTGAACGCGCTTTACCGTGGATGGATGATAAGGCCGAAAGTGTACGATGCTTGGACTACAGTCTTGGAGGCAAATCGAATCAGAATGCTCACAAGTGCTGAGAGTTATAGGAACTGCCACTATTTTCCCAATTCATACTCGTTAATTCAAAATTTTACGCCTCGGAGTGTATGGCTGGAGCGGGACCAATTGGATGCAGAGCATATTCGAGAGGCTGTCGTGCCTTTTGGAACGACAGCAATAATGGTCAAGGATTTTGTTAAATCACGGAAACATGATTGGCTGGACGCCTGTTATATCCCAGATGCGTCAGATCAGGCGCATGTGGAACGGGTAATTCGTCGTTTTATTGAACTTCAGGGAACGGAATTGAATGGAGGAATTGTGTTAAGGGAGTTTGTACCTTTAGAATTTCTTACCCTTCACCCCAAAAGTGGTATGCCCTTGTCTAAAGAATATCGTCTTTTCTTTATGTTCGGAGAGCTTGTTTTTACGGTTAATTACTGGGACGAGACGGCATATGAGACAGTTCCTACAGATTTGCAAGAATTTATTCAGATTGCACGTCAAATCCAAAGTCCATTTTTCACAATGGATATTGCTCGTACACAAGCAGGGCAATGGATTATTATAGAATTGGGAGATGGGCAAGTTTCGGGATTGCCTGAGCACACAGACCTTGAAGCGTTCTATACAAATTTAAAAAAAGCGGTGATAAACCAGGGATTATGGTAAAAGGCGCAGTGCTTCTGTTTGAATGGGAAGCTGCGCCTTTTCATTTTTGCACGAGTCTATCATTCTACAAACTTGCAATCGCCCTATCAGATGGGGGATAATGGAAGGGACACATTTTCGACAGAAAGTAGGGCTAAAGATAGAAAAGATACCTATAAAAAGTAGATCGGATTTACCGCATTTTTGTATATTATTGTAGAATAAGATCGTAATTCAGGTTATAGTAAAGGAAGAAATTAACTAGGATAGAATATACCCAAATACGTAATTGTGGAGGGAAATATGAGTACATTTAAAAATTGGTTGAATACAACTAAAAAAGGACTTGGTGACCAGGTTAAGAAATTTAAGAATAAAGATTTTATGGAAGCTGTCGTTGCTGGTTGTGCATTAGTGGCATTTGCTGACGGCACTATTAGTCCGGAAGAAAAAACAAAAATGGCCGGATACATAAATATCAGTGAAGAATTGAAAGTGTTTGACATGGGAGAGGTTATCAACCGTTTCAATCACTATGTAGCGAACTTTGAATTTGCACCTGAAATCGGCAAACAGGAAGCATTGAAAGCGATTGGTAAACTGAAAGGCAAGCCTGAGGTAGGCCGACTTGTCGTCGGTGTATGCAGTGCCATTGGTGCAGCTGACGGTGACTTTGATGCCGATGAGCGGCGAATTGTTGCTGAAATTTGTGGCGCGCTTGGTTTGAACCCGTCTGAATTTAGTCTGTAAATTTTATGGAAGGGAGGTGTGTTAATCAGTGGCTGTAATTAATCTGGTCAAGGGCCAGAAAATTGATCTGACCAAGGGAAACACAGGACTAACCAAAGTGATAGCCGGATTGGGCTGGGACCCTGTACAGTCCAAAGGATTTTTTGGCTTCAAGAAGCAACCCAATATTGATTGTGATGCTTCTGCCATTTTGCTGGATGCCAACGGGAAGCTAACTCAGTCGGACAATGTAGTATGCTTCCATAATAAAAAAAGCCCATGCGGCTCAGTCGTGCATTCCGGTGATAATTTGACCGGAGAAGGTGACGGCGATGATGAACAAATTATGATTGACCTGGCACGGATTCCGGCCAATATCGATAAAGTGCTTGTTGTTGTGAATATATATGATTGCGTCAACCGGAAACAGGATTTCGGCATGATCGAGAAAGCGTATATCCGCATTCTGGACGGTGCGAACTCCAAGGAACTGGTGACGTTTAATTTATCTGATAATTTTGAGGGGATGACTGCGCTGATCTGCGGGGAGCTCTATCGCCATAATAGCGAATGGAAGTTTGCGGCAATCGGGGCAGGTACCCACGCCGTACATAT
>NZ_JCAJRU010000400.1:0-2416 GCF_059447605.1 Paenibacillus sp. N119s
ACGACCGTTAAGCCCTCCAGCGCCGATGGTACTTGGACCGCAGGGTCCTGGGAGAGTAGGACGTTGCCAAGCAACAAGTAAAAAAGACCATGATCCTATTTGGTCAAGACCCCATTTTATAGACACTGAAAAAAGACCCTAGGCTATAAGCTGCTTCCGATACTCTTTCGGAGGCAGCTTATTTAACTTTCGTTGTGGTCGACATTGGTTGTAAAATCGAATATATTCTTCTATTCTCCTTTGTGCCTCGTCCATATTTCGGATATCATATGGGTAGAGCCCTTCCGTTTTGAGATGCGAGAAGAAGCTCTCCATCGAGGCATTATCATAACAATTGCCTCGGCGAGACATGCTGATCCGGGCGCCAACCTTTGGCAGCATGTCATGGTACGCATGGGACGTGTACTGGAATCCCTGGTCGCTGTGAACGATGAGGCCAGTCACGTCTTTTTGCTGTTTAAAGGCTTGTCGAAACGTCTGTAAAACCAGTTCGTTATCATTTCTATGGCTCATCTGGTAGGCGATAATTTCGTTATTGAACAAGTCTTTAATCGCAGACAGATATAGCCAGCAATCTCCCACACGATATTGCGTGATATCTGTGACCCATTTTTGATTAGGTTTGTCCGCCTTGAAATCCTGTTTTAGCAGATTTTTCGCCACACGACCTTTCGTAGAGGAAGCATAGTTGCAGCGATGTTTCCGGCGAATTTGTGAGCGGATTCCCAAGACCTGCATGAGCCGGAGTACCTTTTTATGGTTCATCCAGACTCCATGATCGTGCTGCAAAAATAGTTGAATTTGGCGATAGCCGTAGACCCCGTTATACTGCTCATACACTTTCTTCACAAGTGCTTTCGCGTCCCGATCTCGATCTGCTCCTCTACGCTTTAAGAAGGCGTAATATCCACTTCTGGAGACTTTGAAAAGCGTACACAGTTTGCTAATAGGATAGTCTTTCGCAGCTTTCTCAATGGTTATATATTTGTGTGCTTCATCTCCTGTATCCAGATTTCCAAACACTTTTTTAGCATGTCATTTTCCCGTCTCAGCTTCTGTACATACCTATCCTGGTCGATATACTCCTTACGCCGTCCTCGCTGGTCCATGAGCCCGAATTCACCGAGTTGCTTGTATTTGCGCATCCATTCTTTTAATCGATGTCGATCTGCGATTCCAAACTTCTCCATGAGTCTACGATACGTCCAACCTTCTTCAATATGGAGTCGTATGGCCTCTACCTTGGTTTCAAACGTATACTCGTTAAACTTTGTTCCCTTTTTCGCCGGCATAAAAAATGCACCTCCTAGAATTTCATCGGCTAAACCCGGGGGTTTTTCCAATGTCTATTCTAAGGGGTGCACTTCAATTGAGATCATGGTTTTTTTTGTGTTAAATAACAGTTGAATTTTAATTAGAGTAAGTTGGTTATAAGTTCAGCTAAATCTGTGGATATTAGCTATTACATAGATAGATATTTTTTGAAGAAAATTAGTACCAGGTATTAGTATCTGGTGTTATAATATGAATAAGGACTTTAAAGGAGAGTGATCAGAATGTTGAATTCAAAAGCAAAGTTAACGGCCCTTGGCACTTATGTACCTGAACGGATTTTAACGAACGCCGACTTGGAGAAACTTGTGGACACTAGTGACGAGTGGATTGTACAAAGAACGGGGATGCGGGAGCGACGCATTGCGGCTGAAGATCAATACGTATCTGATTTGTGTATACAAGCTATTAAACGTATGGTTAACCTTTATAACGTAAATGTAGACGACGTTGACATGATCATTGTAGCGACGAGCACCCCTGATTACTATTTTCCTAGTACGGCTTCTCGTATTCAGGCATATTTTAATATTCCGAATACAGGGTCAATGGATGTTAGTGCTGCGTGTGCAGGTTTTGCCTATGGGCTTCATTTGGCAAATGGCCTTATTACGGGTGGGCTACATCATAAGGTTCTAGTGATCGGAGCCGAAACATTATCCAAAATTACAGATTATACAGACCGCACGACATGTGTTCTTTTTGGAGATGGGGCAGGAGTTGCACTAGTTGAATATGACGAGGATGAAGGGTCATTTTTGACCTCAGACATAGGAACCTTTGGGCAAGGTGGAGCACATCTTTACCGCGCAGGATTGTCCAACTATTTGGACGGAGAGAAGCTGCAAGATAATGGATTTATCGCTCAAAATGGACGTGAGGTTTATAAATGGGCTGTACGCTCTGTTCCAACTGGAATCGAACGATTAATGAATAAGGCAAATATGAAGAAGGAGGATCTTGACTGGTTTGTACCTCATAGCGCTAATATGAGAATGATTGAGTCGATATGTGAAAAAAGTGCAGTACCTTTGGAAAAGACGCTGACGAGTGTAGAGTTGTATGGAAATACCTCTGCGGCGTC
>NZ_JCAJRU010000401.1:0-2375 GCF_059447605.1 Paenibacillus sp. N119s
CTTGCGTACCTCTATAGCGACTACTGCAAATCCACGCCCAGCTTCGCCAGCTCTAGAGGCTTCAATAGATGCGTTTAGGGACAACAAATTCGTTTGCTTAGCAATGGCGGCTATAGCCGAATTCATTTGCTTTGCATCATCCGAGAGCTGAGATAGCTCATCCATCAGACTAGCCGTTTGGCTTACTGCCTCCAGAATGCGGTCCATTTGTGTCCGCACATGGCTGATCATTTGACTACCTTGAGCTACATCTTGCTCAGTTTCTCCGGCTGAATCCACGATAGAGCTTGCCGATTCAGCAATCGTGCTGACACCCTTCGCCATTTCTTCAACGGCATTAGCGGTTTGCTCGGATGCTTCGGCGCTGGTCGCTGCATTTTCTGCGGATTCCATAACCGTTTCCGCTACATGTTGTACGGACTCCGTCGTTTGCTCTGTGCTCTCCTTGATTACCAGGGAAGAGGATGCAAGTCGGGAGGACGTTTGGTTGACCTCGGAGACCATCATATGTAAGGAATGTGTCATCTGGTCAAAATTCTGTGCCAGCTCGCCGAACTCGTCCTTCCTAGATAGATTTACACGTTCGGTCAGATTGCCGTCACGCACGATCCTTGTTCCTGCTTGCAGCTTCTTGAGTGGGATCAGGAACGAGCGAACCATGAGCACAATGATGATCGCAGCAGCCAGTATGGAAATAACAATTACAATCAGGCTTTGCTTCAGAATTGGCTGAGCTGCATCACTGTAATCCTCCAGATCTGACAGTGCGACAATGTCCCAGCCGGTGAGAGGGTCCTTAAGTGTAAAGGCCTGCACGTCCCGCTTCATAAATTGAATTTGCGACACGGAAGGAGTATTATTTTCCCCGGTTGCCGCCACTTTGGGAAGTCCCTCCATGGTGTCAGCCGGTTTTTTGCCTGTCTTGTCAAAGGCTGCTCCAGCTCCAGATACAACCTTATGGTCAGAATCAACAATGATGAGTCCTCCGCGTTCGCCTATCTTAACAGACTGCAGACTGTCCCCCATCTTGTCCAGATTCAAAGCCAATGCAACAGCCCCTTCACCGTTCTTCAGCGTTGCCGATACATTAACTACTAGATTCCCTGTCGTAACGCTGGCAACTGGAACACCGACAAATATGTTGCCCTTATGTAGCATCGCGTTTTTGTACCATTTTCTCTCCCTAGGATCATAATCAGCCTCCTTTTTTATCGGAGAACGGATATATTCTCCTTTCGCATTGCCGAGGAGCGCGGCATCTAACTCAGGATGAGCTTTGACGATGTCATCCAACTTTTTCTGAAGGGCTTCTTGGTTGGAACCAATGGAATCAGCTTGGATTTCACTGGTAAGGACGTCCACGTCCTTCATGATCGGGGATACATACTGATTAACATTGCTTTGGATCAGATACAGATTCGTGTATACGGAATTAGCCATTTGCTGACTGAGCTGTGTCGTAGCCCCCTGATAAGAAAAGTATCCAATAAGTAAGCTCGGAATCAATAACACAGCCAAAAAAGAAATGATTAATTTTGTCCTCATTAAATAAAACTGGTTAAGAAACCTGTTCCACCACGGAACTGTTTGTTTTTCTTTAGTCATGGTTTTTTCTCCTCTGTGTCTGATGGTCACTACATTGTTTTATTCGACATAAATCGACTGATTTTATAGATGTAATCTTGAAAAATGAGGAATCGAGGCATGTTTTAGGTGCTTTTTTTGAAAAATAGTTCTTAAGAACCAATTGAGATATGAATACAAAAAAGCCAAATCGGAGATGCAAAAGCATCTTCACGATTTGGCTTGGGTGAGCATGAAAGGGAATCATGCTATTCATTTTTCTGTTGACGAGAAATCATAAAGAGTGTAATCCAGATCAGCATAAAACCAGTCAATTGCGCCACGGTAACGATTTGCTGGAAAGCAATCCAGTTAATCACGACACCAACCATGGGAAAGCTCAATTCTGCCATCGTGGCATAAGAAGCTTTGGTTGTACTTAAGCCTTTGTAGTACAGTAATAAGCTGAGGAGGCCCGGAAGCAATGCCTGCAGCAGCAAGTTAATAATTACAGCAACGCCCGCCCATGTACCTGTAGGCATATTCCACGGAGCATGCTCCACAGAGGTAAGAACAATGAGCAGAGGGAGCGCCACCATGAAGCGGAGAGAGGTTACCGTCTCATATTTCATCGAGCGAAGCAAGTAGCTGCCCATAACGGTCGAGCCGCCCCACAGAATTGCTGCACCCAGTGCAAGCAAACTACCAACGTGAACAAAATCATGAACATGCCCAAAGGGAAGCGACCAACCGAAGGTGAGAAGATAGGTCCCGAACAGAGCGATGACAATTAATAGTCCAAAATGACGCGG
>NZ_JCAJRU010000402.1:0-2371 GCF_059447605.1 Paenibacillus sp. N119s
CGAGGTGACGCTTTCCGCTTGTAGCGCATGACCAGATACACTATCCGGCGCCAGATGGCTCGTAAGGACTGAGGAAGCCTGCAAATGGCGAGAGGTAACAGATTCCGAGGCCAGATGGCTTGACTGGATGGCTTCTGCTGCCAAATGATTGGCTTGCACCGCTTCATCTGTAATGTGCCATGGCTGTACCGAGTCGACTGACAGCTTGGCGGCAGTCACACTCTCATCCGCCAATTTATCAGGCGTAACGGACGCGTCCTGCAACGCATCAGTCGATATGGCCTGAGATGCGATATGCTCGCCCTGAATGATTCCAGCGTGCAGATGATGCGGCTGGATCGATCCCGGGGAGATGTGTACCGACTTCACTGCACCCTTCGCCAGCGTTGTATCCTGTACTGCGCCAGTTGCCAAATGTCGGGCGTGTACGGACTGTGCAGACAAATGTGAGGGGCCAACGCTGTCTTCCGCCAGATTCGTTCCCTGCACCGAGTGGGCTGCGAGCTTCTCAGAAGTGACGCTTTCCGCTTGTAGCGCACGACCAGACACACTATCTGGCGCCAGATGGTTCGTGAGCACTGACGCGGACTGCAAGTGGGCTGAGGTGACACTTTCCGGCGCCAGATGGTTTGACTGAATGGTCTCTTCTGCCAAATGATTTCCCCGCACCGCTTCGTCTGTAATGTGCCACGACTGTACCGAGTGGGCCGACAGCTTGGCGGCAGTCACACTCTCATCCGCCAGTTTGTCAGATGTCACAGACTCATCTTGTAAAGCATCGGTCGATATGGCCTGGGATGCAATATGCTCTCCCTGAATGGTTTCAGTTTGCAGATGGTGCGGCTGGATCGATTCGCGGGCAATGTGCACCGACTTCACCGCTCCTTCTGCCAGCACTCTATCCTGTACCGATCCAGCTGCCAAATGCCGCGTGTGTACAGACTGCACAGATAGATGTGAAGGGCCAATACTGCCTTCTGCAAGGTTCATTCCTTGTACCGAGCGGGCCGCCAGCTTTTCCGAGGTAACACTTTCCGCTTGTAGTGCACGACCAGACACACTATCCGGAGCCAAGTGTCTCGTAAGCACCGAGGAGGCCTGTAGGTGCACCGAGGTGACCGCTCCAGATGCCAGATGTGTCGAGTCTACAACCGCCACGGCCAAGTGATTGCTTTGTACAGCTTCGTCCATAATATGCTCGGACTGCACTGCATGGGCTGACAGCTTGGTGGAAGTCACACCCTCATCCGCCAATTTATCGGACGTAACAGACGCATCCTGCAAAGCATCAGTTGATATGGCCTGCAATGCAATATGTTCTTCCTGAATGATCCCGCTTTGTAGGTGCTCTGATTGGACGGATTCTGCTGCAAGATGCTCTGACTTCACAGCATTCTGGGCTAATATCGTCTCCTCTACTGCTCCTGCGGCCAAATGTCTGGTCTGTACGGCCTGTGAAGCCAGATGTCCAGGTCCCACGCTATTTTCTGCCAGATTGGAAGCCTGCACAGCCCGAGCCGCTAACTTCTCGGAAGTGACGCTTTCCGACTGAAGTGCATGGCCGGACACACTATCTGGGGCGAGATGTTTGGTTTGGATCGAAGCAGATTGCAAATGGTTGGAGGTAACGGATTCCGGAGCGAGATGAGACGCCTCCACTGCCTCAACAGCCAGATGGTTGCTCAGCACTGCTTTATCTGTAATATGCCATGGCTGCACCGAACGAGCAGACAGCTTGGAGGAAGTGACACTGCCCTCAGCTAGCTTAGGCGCAGTAATCGCCAAATCATTAATTTTATCCGTAGCCACACTTTCCGGCGATAATTTTAACGAAGTAACGGCATGATCCTGCAAATGGTGGGAGTATACCGCTCCGCTGGCCAAATGCGCGGTTTGAACAGCGCCTTCGCCTAGTATGTCTGCGGTAACGGACTGTTCCTGCAACGCTGCGGTTCCGACACTGTTTTCCCCAAGATGCTTGCTCTGTACAGAGCTTTGGGCCAAATGGGTCGAATCAACCGCTTGAGGCTGTAACGCTTTTCCACCCACACTGTTGTCGGCAAGATGGTTTTCACGGATGACTCCGAATGCAATGTGTACGTGGGTAACGGCTTGAGACGCAATTTTATTGCTGGTGACCGCACCTGTACCAATTTTAGTTTCTATCACTGCTTCATCAGCGATTTTGTCAGATTTAATAGCGCTCGGAGCAATGTGATTTTCCTTGACAGCCTGATTTGCCACATGATGATCCAGAATTGCACCCTTCCTTATTTTCTCACTTGTCACAGCCCCGGTATGCAAATGTTGCTCCGTAACCGCCTCAGGCGCAATATGATCTTTCCGAATAATTTCGGATTGAAGATGCACG
>NZ_JCAJRU010000403.1:0-2309 GCF_059447605.1 Paenibacillus sp. N119s
CAATCATTTCTTTTAAGTTATGAGACATAGATTGGAAGCTGCGGGCAAGTTGAGCAATTTCATTAACACCATGAACTTTCGCTTCTTGCGACAGATCACCTTGGGCAATTTTTTCACTATGACGAACCAATTCGGCAATGGGCTGCACAACTTTACGTATGACAAGGGTAGAAATAATTCCGCCTAGCAGGAGTGTTACCAAGGTAATACCTATGCAAATCCATAGTATTTGTTGGGATTTTTCCTGTACAAATCCGACATCCTCGTTCACGCCAAGAACTAGATTACTGCCCGATATGGCAAAGAAGGCGGTTTTGTGAATTCCGTGCGAATCACTGTACATGTCACTAATATTCATCTCGCCTTGTTTTGCTTTTTTGATATCTTCCACAGGTACGAGCGTATCTTTAACCTTGTACGCTGATTTTACGTTTCGTGCGACAACTTCGGCCTTACCATCATCCTTCAGAACCGCAATATATGCCGATTCTAATTTGAGGGTGTCGACCTTGTCCTGAAGATAAGCTTCCATCTGCATAGCAGAGCCCGAATCAGAACCACTTCCTTGACCAGCCTGAACCGCTAAGGAAATATTGAGATCCTGGTACACATTTTTTGCCCCAGTTTCTAGCAATTGATCTACTTGAGGCATGACACTGCTATTAATGATACTCATAGCTACTGCATAGAAACTGATGCTGAACAAAAGGGACGCAAAGAGCTGAATCAACAAAAACATAATCCGTAATTTTGCGCCTAGAGAACGATTAAAAAGCTTCATGAAAATTCTCCTCTCACATAATGGTAATAAAACAGACGATTGTCCTGCTTGATGTAGGCCGCTTGTCCAATGAGGTACTAGACAGCCATGATCTACTTGTTTTCCTTTCTTTACTTGAAGAAAAGACTGAAAATGTTCGGATTCTATGTATATTTCAGCTGTATTCAAGGGACAAGAATGAGAAAGGGAAGTAATCCATGATTTACTAAAAAGTAGGTTAGACCTATTTTACATAATTAACAGACGGTTGAATAGTCATATTTGCCCAAAAAGAAACAAAAAATATGAAACTATGGTCTTGGGTGTTTAGATGTAAGTTTGATGTGAATTATCAGAAATAAGAAATTTAAAAAGCTTTATCTGTGTTTTTATAACTATTGTAGAAAAGAGGAAATATAAGTATATAAGGAATGCCACTTTATACAAGCTTCTGCTAAGCTCGCTTTAATAAGTTCGGATGTGGCCTTCAATATACATATAAAAAGGGGAAAAGGCTGTTATGGATCGTGAATTACCTTCCAATGAAATAAATTCGCAGGTAAAAGGAGAGAACCCAATCAGTCGTCTGTTTGATTTTATCTCAGGCGTATTCACTCCGCTCTTGCCATTGCTAATTGGTGGAAGCGTATTTTATTTTTTGCCCGTAATGATAGCGATCAATGCAGCAAGAAAGCTTGGTAGCAATATATTTATTGCGGCGGCAATTGGGGCCTGCCCTTATTCTCCCGGCATTATAGAGCTGCTGCAATCCAGCCTGAAAATGAACTCAGACGGTTTACCCGTGGTGGAGCAACAGTATCTCGCTTCTTTTATACTGATCCTTATTGGTGTCTGGCTTGCATCGAAGATTGAAAAAGGATTGAAAAGGTTCGACCGCTATTCAATTCAACTGCTGGTCGTTCCGACATTGACGCTTATCGTTATTGTACCTTTATTGCTGTTTGTTTTTGGCCCGCTGTGGACGACCCTGGCACATAATTTGTCGGATGGTTTTGCTTCACTTTTTGACGATGCGGAAGTATTGGCGGGCATGCTGTAGGCTTGGTGAGTGATTCAGGACTTGAAATGCTCATTCACGTGGGGATGGACACGGTTAAACTAAAAGGACTTCATTTTACGTCTCATCTTAAAGCAGGAGATCGCGTGAAGGTAGGCGACCTTATACTGGAGTTTGATCTGGTGGAAATCCGCAAGGCTGGTTACGAAACGATTACGCCTGTTATTGTTACGAATGTGGATCAGTATAGAGAGTTGGAGCCTGCTGGAAATCAGCATAAAGTGGTTAAGGAACAAGAACTGCTATACACAGTGATTGTCTAACCGTTGGAAAATTCTACGCCTAAATTGAATACGAACCGTTGTGTTCAGAATAACAAACAGCAAGCCTTCATTCTTACGAAGGCTTGCTGTTTTGGCATTTACCTAAAGCCTACAGCTGAAGCAGCTTTATTATTTTTATTCAATAAAACCTACAAAAATAGTTGGCTTTGTGATATAGTAATCTTCGGATTGAAGGGTCGCTTTTTTT
>NZ_JCAJRU010000404.1:0-2210 GCF_059447605.1 Paenibacillus sp. N119s
AGATGCAGCTTGTTGAATGATACCATCCTTCATAACTACAATCCGGTCACCCATCGTCATGGCCTCTACCTGATCATGTGTTACATAGATAACGGTCGTTTCCAGACGCTTAGCCAGCTTCGTGATTTCCGCACGCATCTGACCACGCAGCTTAGCATCCAAGTTGGACAGCGGCTCATCCATCAAGAAGACTTGTGGGTCACGCACAATCGCACGTCCCAAGGCAACACGCTGACGTTGACCACCTGATAACGCTTTCGGCTTGCGATCCAGCAGATGTTCAATATCGAGGATTTTAGCCGCTTCACGTACGCGTTTATCAATTTCTTCCTTTTTAACTTTGCGGAGCTTCAAACCAAAAGCCATGTTTTGGTATACATTCATGTGCGGATACAAGGCATAGGATTGGAATACCATCGCGATATCGCGGTCTTTTGGAGCCACATCGTTCACAACACGATCACCAATATACAATTTACCGTCTGAAATTTCCTCCAGACCAGCGATCATACGAAGCGTAGTGGACTTCCCACAACCGGAAGGACCAACCAATACGAGAAATTCTTTATCTTGAATGTCCAAATTGACATCAACAACCGTAGCTTTTTCTGCACCCGGATATTTCTTGAAAATATGCTCTAAACGCACGCCAGCCATAGCTTTTGCCTCCCCAAGGTCAAGTTTTGAAATCGAATACATTTTCTACTTGTATCTTACCCTAGTCCCCAAAGCATGGCTATTCGCAAACTGCACAAAAATGCTATTTCCTTTTTGTCACTTTGTACAATAATAGATATAGTTTGATTAAAACCGCATCATTAAACGTCCGCACGTCCAATCCGGTCTCCTGTTTAATCTTGTCCAATCGGTAAATCAACGTATTTCGGTGAACATATAGACGCTTAGCTGTCTCACTCACATTACAATCGAGTTGAAAAAAGATATCCAAAGTAGCCATCGTTTCGGAGTCTTCCAGTATGACAGATGACTTCATTACCTGCTCCAAAAATAGCTCACGTTGTTCCTTGGGAATGCGATTTAACAGTCTCTCCAAATGCAGCTCCCATGAAAGGTGGATGTGCTCTGTTACATGAAAAATTTTACCAAGATGGATCGTCTCCCATAATAAATTCAACTCGTTGGGAAGACTTTGCAAAGGGATGGAGGGCTTAGAAATCGCCAAATGAAATACACCGACCCATTCATTCGCGATAAGCTCATATAACCCCAAGCTAAAAGCCGTAAGAACCTCCTCCAGCGGTTCCACAAAGTCTGCATCCCTGGACTCAGGATCTTTATCCCGTTCATCGTCTGATCCTAATAAAAGCTCTTTTTTAGCCAGAATCAGCCAAGATTGTTCATCTAATGGAGTAAGCAGCACATCTCCTCCAAAATAGCTCGCTAACAATCGATGAAGCTGGGTATACGTAATAGCTCCATCCTGAGTTCCCTCGCCATTTAGCAAAAACGGCACCATACACGCTGATAGTGAATCACAAAGCTCCAGCTCAGCAGGAACCTCTTCTTCACTGTTTAGGTTGGCAGCCTGCTGTATGAGCCATTGTCCAAAACGATTCATCCGCTCTTCCTTGCTATAAGCCGGGGTGATCGACAATTGTGGACCATTCTGCCAGACTTGTTCCATGTTCCCGAGCAGCGCTTCGATCAACTTCCGTTCTCGATCCGTCAAATATCTGGCCTCTACCGCAAAAGCAGCCAGTACACCTGCCGATGCACGAAACGGAAAATATAATTTATTGTCACTGACAAACGATCTATCCGGCATAACTGAATCGGCTGTTTCTCCTTCTGCCATCATTTCTGGGCACCAAGGTACTATGGTAAAAGGCGCTTGAATTATATTCTGAAGCTGTTGCTGAATCCATTCTGTATCCAAAGTCACGCGATCACCACTTCACTTTTTTTAGAATATAGATAACACTAAGCGAACATAATGAACTCATTATAACCTGTCGATACCTTAAAATAAAAAGCCATATAAAAACATAACTAAAAACAATACAAAAAAGCCATCAACTATAAGTTGATGACTTCTGATGAGCCATGAAGGACTCGAACCTTCGACACCCTGATTAAAAGTCAGGTGCTCTACCAACTGAGCTAATGGCTCATAAAACTGGTGGAGGATGATGGATTCGAACCACCGAACCCGTAAGGGAGCAGATTTACAGTCTGATGCGTTTGGCCAC
>NZ_JCAJRU010000405.1:0-2199 GCF_059447605.1 Paenibacillus sp. N119s
GCTGCTGCTTTTGGAGCTGTTTTTGCTGGAACTGCTTTTTTTACTGGAGCTTTATGGGTCACTTTTTTAGCTACGACATGGTGTGCACGGGTTTTATGTGCTGCTACCTTGCGTTGAACAGCTTTATGTTTTTTTGCATGATGTTTAACTGTGCGGTGTTTTGCTTTCACTGCTTTTACTTTGTGGCTTGCCACTTTTTTCGCAACGGCTTTTTTGGCAGGAGCCTTTTTGGCTTTAGTTGTTGCTTTATGAGCTGTTGCAGCTTTTTTAACAGGTGCTTTCACCTCAGGTGCTTTCACCTCAGGGGTTTTCGTTACAGGTGCTTTTGCCGGTGTTTTGCTAGCAGGAGTCGTAACCACAGAAGCTTTGGCGGCAGGTGCAGTGGTGGCTGGAGTTGTAGTTGCTGTAGCAGCGAATGCACTGCTTGCTCCTCCCAGTACGCTTACTACGGTTAATACGGCTGCTGCATTTTTAGTCCATTTTTTCATGATTGAATCACCTCTCCTTTAAAGTATCTTTAGCTTATCAGGAGAATTCGGGATAATTGTGGAAGAAATATGTGAAAAGTATATGAAAAAAGCGTACAGCTCTGTATCTGAAAAATACATGAGTCTGCACGCTATAAGTGTTACATCATTACCTACGCTAACCGATGGCAATCCAAGAAACAATCCCGTAGTTATGCGCGGTTTCACTCCACTTGGTTACGACGATCACCGCTCCGTGAGTCGTCTGAGATTTCAGCGTCGCATGAAAGAGAGGATGGTTCGTCATCGCTACCAATGTGTAGTCCGGGTTTACAAACGGCTCCCCAAATACAATGGTTACTTCTGTCTCTCCTTCGCTTCCTTTTAAAAGAAACGGCGCTCTACCAAACTGCTGCAATGCAGGCTGATTGGCACAAGTACGGACCGGGGTGATGCTCAAATGCTCTGGCTTCACTGCGTTCAGTTCCAGCTCACGTGAGCCCACGGAACCTTCTACCAGATGATGACCTTCGATGCTCTGCTCTGCCACATGATGACTTTGTACCGCAGCAGCCTGTAGATGCTCTGGACCTACAGCTTCTGGACTCAGCACCTCACTGTCGACGACCTGAGCTTGCAGATGACTGCGGGATATACTGTTCGCCTGGAGTCTGTCGCCACTGACCCCTTCCTCCGGCAAAAGCCCCGTGAGATGAATATCTGTGGACAATTGCGCCAGTGTCACCGAGCCGGGTTTCAGATGATGCGAATCAATGACTTCCTCTGCAATATGACGGCCTTCAATTGCCGCTTCAGCCACATGGCGGGACTCCACCGTTCCAGTTGCGAGTTTGCCGGACGTCACTGCTCCATCTTGTATAGTTTGCTCTGACACCGCCTGCCAGCCGATATGCTGTGATTGAATAGCTCCTGCTTGCAAATGCTCGGACTGGACAGAATCCGGGGCAATGTGCCGGGACTGCACAACCCCCTCAGCCAGTGCTGACTCGTGAACCGCCCCATCGAACAAATGCTGGGAGTGGACGGCATGCTCTGTCAAATGCACGGAGCCTACGCTGGCTTCCGCCAAATGCGAAGCACGTACTGCCCGAAGCGCGAGCTTTTCAGCGTTCACGCTGCCTGCCTGGAGCGCGTGAACAGATACACTCCCTGGCGCAATATGCTGGGTCGTCACTGCTGAAGGCTGCAAGTGGGCTGAGGTGACACTTTCCGGCGCCAAATGGATCGACTGAACGACTTCTTCTGCCAAATGATGGGCCTGCACCGCTTTATCCGTGATATGCCAGGACTGTACGGAATGTGGAGATATTTTGGCAGCAGTCACGACCTCATCCGCCAATTTATCAGACGTAACGGACGCATCCTGTAATGTATCGGTTGATATGGCCTGGGATACGATATGTTCTCCGTAAATGGTTCCATTTTGCAGATGATGCGGTTGAATCGATTCCGGAGCAATATGCGCAGACTTCACTGCACCCTCGGCCAGCGCTGTGTCCTGTACTGCTCCAGCTGCCAAGTGCTGGGGGTGGACCGACTGTGCAGACAAATGCGAAGGACCCACGCTACCTTCCGCCAGATTTGTTCCTTGCACCGAGTGGGCTGCCAGCTTCTCCGAGGTGACGCTTTCCGCTTGTAGCGCACGACTGGACACACTATCTGGAGCCAGATGGCTCGCAAGTACAGCCGAAGACTGCAAGTGAGCTGAGGT
>NZ_JCAJRU010000406.1:0-2197 GCF_059447605.1 Paenibacillus sp. N119s
TACAAATTATAGGAGTTGGAACGGTGGCAGATGCACTGGCAGCCGCACTAGATTAGGGGGCATTGAGAATGAAGGAAGCGAGCCAACTGGATAAAATGAACGATTTGCTGCGGCTTGTGGCACCGGGAACTCCCTTTCGCGACGGATTAGAAAACGTTTTGCGTGCTAAAACGGGTGCTCTTCTGGTCGTTGGCTATAGCCCGGAAGTAATGGAAGTCGTGGATGGCGGTTTCTCGATTAATTGTGACTTTTCGCCGAACTATTTGTATGAGCTGGCTAAAATGGACGGCGCAATCATATTGAGCGAAGATTTAAAACGAATTTTATATGCCAATACGCAATTGATTCCTGACTCCTCCATTTCGTCTATAGAAACAGGGATTCGGCACCGGACGGCGGAACGAGTTGCGAAGCAGACTGGCAAACTGGTGGTGTCTATTTCCCAGCGTCGTAATATTATTACGTTGTATCAGGGGACTTTACGGTATGCGCTCAAGGAAATCGGGGTTATTTTAACGAAAGCTAATCAGGCTATTCAGACGTTAGAAAAATATAGATCGGTATTGGGGCAGGCCTCAACCAATTTAACTGCATCTGAATTCGAAGAACTGGTTACCATGTCTGAGGTCGTTAATGTTATTCAACGAATTGAAATGGTGCTTCGCATCAAAATGGAGATCAAACGATTTATCAACGAGCTCGGAAATGAGGGTAGGCTGATTAGCATGCAGATGGAGGAGCTTGTCAGCAATATCGAGGAAGAGGCTTGGTTATTGTATAAGGATTATGCCAAAGATGACAGCGACGAGAAGATTCGTGAAATTATATTGGGCCTCAAACGTTCCACGGACGACGAATTACTGGATGTGAATCATATTGTACGTTTATTAGGTTACCCTTCTTCAGCGGCGACATCAGAAGAATATATCGCTGCACGTGGCTATCGGGTGCTGAACAAAATACCTCGATTGCCAAATGTAATTATTCATAATCTGGTGGAACGATTTGGACGTTTTCCACATGTGATGACTGCCACGATTGAAGAACTGGATGAAGTGGATGGTATAGGCGAGGTTCGGGCGCGTACGATTAAAGAAGGTCTTAAACGTTTGCAGGAACAAGTTTTCATTGACAGACAAATGTAAATGTAATACAGTGAAAGGATTATAATGGAACAATTCATATATTGAGGTGAAGAGATGATTACCAAATCAATTCCGAACATGTGTACCTTGGGTAACTTGTTTCTCGGAATGATCGCCATTTTATTGGCCGTAGACGGAAAATACAGTCTTGCCGCTATTATGGTTATTGTCGCCATGTTGTTGGACGGACTGGATGGAAGGATGGCCCGGGCCTTGAATGCCCAAAGCGAATTCGGTAAAGAACTGGACTCCTTATCAGATATGATATCTTTTGGTGTTGCTCCTGCAGTTACTATGTACCTGGTTGCTTTTCATGATGCGAATTCGGCTCTGGCTTGGACGGTTACAGCCATTTTTCCAATGTGTGGAGCATTGAGATTGGCTCGCTTTAACGTACGTCCAGGGGTACCAGGTTATTTTACGGGTTTGCCCATTCCGGCAGCAGGTGGCGTATTAGCCACTTTGTCCTTATTCCATGACCAGATTTCTTTGTTATACATGTCGATCGCCATGTTGCTAGTCTCATATTTGATGGTTAGTTCCATGAGATATCCGAATTTCAAAAAGGTTGGTCTTCCGAAAAAAGCGATCTGGGTTGCTCCATGGGTCGTAATCGCAGCGGTGATTCTGGCCGTTAAATTTCCTGATCAGCTGTCGAAGCTGATTTTTATACCATTGGTGCTGTATGCATTATACGGTATGAAACTGAACATTCGGAAGCTATCGCGCAGACGTGGACGTGAGCGGGATCGTTCTAATCAGGAAGAACAGGACGACCAATATCGTCATTCGCAGCGTTAGGATCAGAAGAACTAGAATAAGCATTTATTTCCTTGATTCGTTCAGGGAGATAAATGCTTTTTTTTTATGCATAAAAAGTGAAAACACAGGGTTAGTTATTCAGAAAATGGACCATACTGGTAAGGGAAGTGCTATGTATCCAATCAATAGCAGACGAGGAAAAGAAAATAAAGGAGGTATAGAGACTCGATGTGGAGAAAGGCTATTTTAACTTTTACAGGATTGTGCGGTGCGTGGTTTGGCTATACGTT
>NZ_JCAJRU010000407.1:0-2160 GCF_059447605.1 Paenibacillus sp. N119s
GGACGCTTTTGTGAGCAAGCAAGCCGCAGCGGGCGCCGCGCTCGGCCTATCGCTGGAAACCGCCAGAGCATGGGCTGTTCGCTATGGTTCTAACGTGGAGCGACTGTTTGCCATAGCGGCACGGAGCATGAAGAACGCCACCGAGACGGAAGCGGCGCTGCCTGTGGAAGTACGTGTACCGCTTCTGTACGCGATGGAACAGGAAATGACAGTGACACCGTCTGATTTTTTCATACGCCGAACTGGAGCGCTGTTCTTTCAGATTGACGAGGTGAAGCATTGGAAGGAGGCTGCCGTTGCATTGATGTCCGAACATGCAGGCTGGGGCCCCGAGCAAGAACGCCAATATACGACTGAGCTGGATGCTTACCTGTATGAAGCGGTGACACCTGTAGAGGCAGAGGCCGAACCTGGCGCCGTTAAAGCCATCTGATATAGCATCACTACTTTAAATGAAAAGGGCCTACAACATAAAAGCAGCGATTCTCTATTCATAAGAGAATCGCTGCTTCTTTGTTATACAGATGGCTTACAGCATCAAGTGGAACAGGAACGGCGCAGCCGCTAAGGTAAAGAGAGCGGCGAGCACCATTGAGATGCTGGAGATGGTACCTGTCAGCGAACTGAATTCGAATGCTTTGGAGGTACCTGTACCATGAGCGCCGGTGCCGAGCAATACCCCGCGTGAAACTTCATTTTCGATACGGAATAGCTTGACGGTCATCGGACCGATAATAAGACCGCTCAATCCGGTCAGAATAACGAATACAGCCGTGACTGTCGGATTACCGCCAATCGTTTGCGATACATTCATCGCTATAGGCGTCGTAATGGAGCGAGGAATCAGGCTGCTCAGCAGCGAGGAATCCAGATGCATCCACTTGGCGAGCGCCATGGAGGACAGCACGGCTACGACAGATCCAGACAACACGCTAAGTACAATTTGGGCTGCGTGTTTCTTTAACACAGGGAAATATCGGTACAAAGGGACAGCAAATGCAATCGTAGCTGGTTGTAGCAGCATGGATAGCAACTGAGCGCCTGAATTATAAGAACGGTAATTCACACCCGTCAGTGTCAAAATCAAAATAATAACAACAGGTGTAATGAGCAATGGGGACATATACACCTTGGGCAGTGTACGGTACATGCGTTTGGCCATCCAGTAAATAGCGAGTGTCAATACAATACATAGAAGACCGGTCATGATGATTTATGCTCCTTTCGTTTACCAAGCAGACTGGCGATCATACCTGTGCAGGCCATCACCAGGAAGGTGCCGAGCAGTACGACCAGCATAATACTCATGCCATCGTGTTCCAGCATCGGCCAATAATTCATAACACCAACAGCGGAGGGAATAAAGAATAATAGCAGTTCGGCCAGCAACCAGTTTGCGCCGACCTCGATCCAGCTTAGTCGAACCAAACCCGTTTGCAGCAGAACAAAGAGAATTAGCATACCGACGATACTACCAGGTATAGGCAGGTGGAGCCAGGAGACCAGCGCGTTCAGGATGAGCGAAAAGGCCATCAGGACGGCGATCTGAAGGACACCGCGTATGAAGCTTTTCATATATAAAGTCTCCTATCTTTGAGATCCGTTATTTTCAAACTGTAATGAAATTTTACATCACAAGCTTTCATGAGTAAAATGCATATAAAGAATGAAGTCTATTCCGTTTATCTATGGAAGAAGGTGTAGCTTTGGATATCCGACATTTGCAATATTTTCTGGAAGTCGCGCGGTTGCGCAGCTTTACGAAGGCAGCCCAGAGCATGTTCATTACTCAGCCGACGATTAGTAAGACGATTAAAAGCCTGGAAGAAGAATTGGGAGTTACTTTGTTTGATCGCATTGGCAAAAGAATCGTACTGACGGATGCGGGCAAGGTCATTGAGCTTCAGGCACAAGCGATTGTAAAGTCCTTTCAGAGCCTGTCCTCGGAACTGAGTGATTTGATGAACCTGAAAAAAGGACATATCCGCATCGGCTTGCCTCCTATGGTCGGGTCTAGCTTTTTTCCGCGTGTCATTGGTGAATTTCATAAGGCTTTTCCCGATGTGACTATTCAATTGTTCGAGGATGGGGCTAAAAAAGTGGAGCAAGACGTAGAAGCTGGAGCACTGGATATCGGCGTAATTGTGCTGCCTCCGGTTG
>NZ_JCAJRU010000408.1:0-2159 GCF_059447605.1 Paenibacillus sp. N119s
TATTGAGACAACCGCTCTGCCCAAGCAGAGAACGAATCCGTTTTATATGGCAAGCGAATCGCTTCTCCCCGAACGGCCTGCTCATATCCAGTCGCAAAATCCTCAAACACAATCCGCCATGAAATCCCATCTACGACCAAATGGTGGATGGCAATCAGTAAATGATCTCCATCCATGCAGCGGAAAAGCCCCAGCTTCACCAGCGGCCCTTCATCCAGACGAATAGAACTTTGGATGGCACTCGCCTTCCTTTCAATGGCGGCTGCCACCTCTTCCATGTTTTGCACATCCGTCAAATCGACAACGTCCAGATGATACAACTCGCCTTCCTTCACACCGCGATTCCACGCTTCATAGCCCTGTTCGGTCTGACGGAAAACCATACGCAGCGCATCATGATGTTCCGTCACCTTGGTCACCGTGCGATGCAATGCGTCTAGATCGAAACCTTCCGCTTTGTACAGCATCACCGACTGGTTGAAATAATGCGGCTCTGCCGACGATAGTTCAAAGAACCATTGCTGGATCGGAGTCAGCTTGACGTTGCCCGAAACTTCACCCTGATCGGCTGTACGGCTAACGTTGTGTACATGACCGCTCAGCAGCGAAATGGACGGATATTGGAACAAATCCTTCATATCCAGCTTGTAGCCCGCTTGCAGCAGACGGGAGGATACCTGGATCGCTTTGATCGAATCGCCGCCCAGATCAAAGAAATTATCCAAAATGCCGACGCTCTTCGCTCCTAGCACCCCTTGCCAAATGGAAGCTAACGTCTGCTCCAGCGCTGTGCGCGGCGCTACATAATCCGCTCCGCTTTGTAGGCTGCCTTCCGGTGCTGGCAAGGCCTTGCGGTCGATTTTACCGTTCGGCGTCAGTGGCATCTGCTCCAGCTGGATGAAATACGAAGGCACCATGTAGTTGGGTAATTCTTCACCCAGCAAGCTGCGCAGCTTTCCAGCGTTTACTTCTCTTTCAGCGACATAGTACGCCACCAGTTGGTTTTGCCCTTGCTCGTCCGCTTGGGCCAGTACGATGACCTCTTGCACGTCTTCCACTTTCAGAATCTGTGCCTCGACCTCGCCCAGCTCGATCCGGTAGCCCCGGATTTTCACCTGATGATCGATCCGGCCCAAATATTCGATGTTGCCGTCTGGCATCCATCTTGCCAAGTCTCCCGTCCGGTACATCCGCTCATAGCCGGCTTCACCCGCCGCAAACGGGTTCGCTACAAATTTCTCGGCCGTCAGTTCTGGTCGATCCAGATACCCCCGCGCCAGGCCCGGACCGGATACGCATAGTTCACCCGCTACGCCGACCGGCGCCAAATGTCCATGCACATCCACCATGTATACCCGGTGATTGGGCACAGGGCGTCCAATGGAAATGAGTTGGCCTGCCCGCTTATCCTCAGATACCGGCCAGATCGACGTTGCCACCGAGTTTTCAGTTGGCCCGTAACCGTTATAGTACGCCACCTGATCCTTCCATTTATATACCAGCTCGGTGGATGAGGCTGAACCCGCAGTGAACAAAATACGCAGGTGCGGCATCCGCCCCGGCTCCAAATACACCGCATAAGTCGGCGGCAAAGCGGCCACAGTAATCCGGTGATCCGCCATATATTGCTCAAACCGCTCGTAGTTCAAAATCGTCTCTGTCGTTGGCACGTACAACGTGGCTCCGCAGAACAGCGCCTGGAAGATTTCCCAGCAAGCCGCGTCAAACGAGTAGCTGGCAAATAGCAGCGCATGATCCGATGCACGAATCTTGAGCGTCTGATCAAAATACGTTTTCAGATTGCACAGTCCGTGGTGCTCCAGCATCACGCCCTTCGGCTGCCCGGTTGTACCCGACGTATAGATGACATATGCCAGATCGTTCGGACCCGACAGCGGCTCCAGATTAGAACCATCCTCGTGGTACACACTTTGTGCTCCATCCAGCACGAGCACGTTTCCATCGATAGCTGCTTTGTCCACCAGATGACTTTGTGTCAACAGCAGTTTCGCTCCCGAGTCGTCCAGCATATAGCGGATACGTTCCTCCGGATACGTCGGATCGATAGGGACATACGCACCTCCAGCTTTTAAAATCCCGAAGATGCCCACGATCATGTCCACCGAACGCTCGGTCATCAGTCCCACCAGACGATCCTT
>NZ_JCAJRU010000409.1:0-2158 GCF_059447605.1 Paenibacillus sp. N119s
GTGTGTAGCTCATGGTGGATTCTCCTTGTGTGAATGTGGTGTAGGAACCTTCATTCTACACGAATCCGGCCATGGGCTATTTTTTATTTATTTCCAGTAGGTGTCGCACTTCATATTACAATCCGTCACATATTAATATATCTCTTTGCAATTTTTCATAACGTTTCTGTATTCATAAGCCCGAAGGGTTGTCTGCCAAAAATGCCTCTTCAAACTCCCTCTTGCAAATCAAAGCTCCAAAAGGGCTCAGCTTGAACAATATGTTATCTGATGTTGCTACTGTTTAAAATTAGCATTCGAATGGAAAACATCTTGTCAAAATAAGACCCCGTAGGCCCACATTAATTTTTTATAATAGTTTGTAATTTGTCTATAACTTCATTCCGATCTTCACCGTTTACTTCCTTATTCGAGCCGCTAGAGTTGGTGCTATCCATTCCTCAAGGACTTTTGGGTTCATTCCAGATAGCATTAAATACTCTCTTAGATACTCTCTATTAAAAAATTCACGATATTCGCTCTCAATTAGCCAACTGGGAGCATTAGACGGTAGTGCGTGTGATTGAATCATCATCGAAGTTCTAGTAACATCTGCCGCTTGATTTTCCAACCAAAACATTCATCCAATCAATAATTATAGGCCCATTGGGTGAAAGGATGATGTTGCCGGGGTGAAAATCATAATGACAAAGTGCATTACCTTCCGGCAATGCATTAAGAACATTTATAGCAATTTGCTTCTCATATTCTTTAATCACTTCAGCAGTATTAATTTTGTTGGTTAATTCAGTTTTTAGAATTGAGTTTAATTTGATCTCAATATTATGTAATTCAAAATGAAGTTGCGCCATTAGCTTAGCATAATGAGAAATACTTAATTTCGTTGGTTCTATTTGTTTTAGCATTGTTGGCCCATCAATTTTCTCATAAATAAGACACGACGTGCCCTCATACTCCAAAAGGCCAGAATAATTAGGCTCTCTAAGATTTAAGTTACTTATAATTTCAGCATTTTTTGCTTCCTTTTTTGCCTCGTGTATTGAGCGGCTTTGATCATGAAAAATCTTTATTACTTAGGGTTTCCTCCATTCATAGACACTTGCAGTATTACCAATACCAAGTAATTTACCTATCATAATTTGTCCCTTTCTTCGAATAATAGGATGTTGCGTTTGCTCTCTCCAAATCAACATTCCAACGCTCTGCTTGCTTCTGTTAATTCATCATTGGCCTCTAAATATTTTAATATTTTTTCAATATCATCGTGGTCCATTGTCTTCGCTATAATTAGATGTTTAATATTAAGTCCTGGTATTTCCATTTCTTTTTCAAAGTGATTTACTAATTTTTGAGGGGTTGCCACCAAACTCCATCGTTCACTTCCATCCGAAAAAGTAAGGGTCACCTCCACCAAATCAAACTCCTTTGGATCATCATCAAACTTCCATTTTTCTAAATAAGGCACTTCTATATTTCCTTCAATAAAATGAGCTTTTGATATCCAAACTGCTTTTCCATGGTTTCCAATAATTCTATACTTATCCCCATCTTCTTTTTTTACGATGTATTTATTGCCCCTTGTAAGTGCATGAGCATATACGCCTATACTTATACAAGTTATGATTGGTCCCTCCATCAATTCACTTCCATACCGTATTTAATTTGCATGTTCCAATCAACTGTTTATTTTCTTACCGGACCGAGGGCGTATTCACACGCCAAGCGCACGCTGGGTTAGATAATACCACGCACTTCTCTGAGTTACTTACAGACATCCTTAAGCTCTTTCAACAATACAATCCAGTTGTCAGAAAGATAACCGATTAAGTAGTCAAAAATATTTCTATCTATTGAATATATATACAGTCCATCGGCCAACTCTTTAATTTTTTCAAGTAACCTTTCATTAATGTCATGTCTCTCTTCATATGTTGTAACTTGATATGGTTCTAATTTTATTTCCCCATTAAAATTAATATCTTCAATGAGCTTTTTTATCTCCTCCAGAATAGACAAATCTTTTTCTGCTTTAATTAGGGCGTGTCTTCAAAGTGTTTAAGTAGGCATATATTGGTTAAAACCATTAAATGAGTACACGATATGAAATTCAAGATCAACAATGGCGGCAGATTCAAGATCTTTTTCCACCTGAACGAAA
>NZ_JCAJRU010000410.1:0-2152 GCF_059447605.1 Paenibacillus sp. N119s
GGTCTACTTCTTAATGACCAGCCTGGGTGAGCTGGCAACGTTTATGCCTGAATCCGGCTCTTTTAATACTTATGCAGGTCGCTTCGTTGACCCAGCTTTTGGTTTTGCCATGGGCTGGAACTTCTGGTACAACTGGGCAGTAACGATTGCTGCCGAATTGGCAGCAGCGACCGTGCTAATCAAATACTGGTTCCCGGAAAGCCACTCTGCCTGGTGGAGTCTGTTATTCTTGGCCATAATTTTCTTGCTGAATGCGTTGACGGTCAAAGGCTATGGCGAGTCCGAATACTGGTTCGCCATGATTAAAATTGTGACTGTAATCATCTTTTTGACCGTAGGGGTGCTGATGATTTTCGGCATCTTGGGTGGTCCTGCGATTGGCTTCGCCAACTTCACCGCAGGAGATGCCCCATTCCATGGCGGATTCTTTGCTGTATTGGGTGTATTCATGGCTGCGGGCTTTTCCTTCCAAGGAACGGAGCTGATTGGGGTAGCCGCTGGCGAGAGTGAAAATCCGCGCGAAAATGTGCCAAGTGCCATCCGTCAAATCTTTTGGCGCATCTTGTTCTTTTATATTTTCGCAATTCTTGTTATTGGTTTGATCATTCCATATACGAGTCCGAATTTGCTGCGGGGAGATATCAGTGATATCGGAGTCAGCCCGTTCACGCTCGTATTTGAAAAAGCGGGGCTTGCCATTGCTGCCTCTGTCATGAACGCTGTTATTTTGACTTCCGTATTGTCAGCAGGCAACTCGGGTATGTATGCAGCGACTCGGGTATTGTACGCTTTGGCGCGGGAAGGTAAAGCCCCACGTTTCCTTGGGCGCATCAATCGACGCGGCATTCCTATGAATGCACTTCTGATTACGACTGCTGTTGGTATGCTGGCTTTTCTCGCCTCCCTGTACGGAGACGGTGTAGTCTATAACTGGCTGCTCAATGCCTCTGGAATGTGCGGATTTATTACGTGGGTCGGTATTGCCGTCAGCCATTATCGTTTCCGCCGTGCCTTTACTGCACAGGGTCACAGTCTGAGTGAGCTTCCCTACAAAGCTCGCTGGTTCCCGTTTGGACCGTTGTTTGCCTTTGCTCTATGTATCATTGTCATTATCGGGCAAGGTACGGATGCCTTCACCGGACAGGAGATTGACTGGAAAACGATGATCGCTACGTATATGAGTGTGCCGCTGTTCCTTCTACTGTGGCTCGGCTACAAATGGATCAAACGCACTAAAATTGTTCCATTAAAAGAATGTGATTTGAGTTCTAATGCACCCTCGGATAAATAATAGAAAACTGTGAAAAAGCCCATCTCCACATATTCAGGGAAAACACGCTGGTACACCCGGTCACAAGACCGTTATCTGCATGTTCCTCTGTATATGCCCGGAGACGGGCTTTTTCTGTTTATTTGGAAGAGGCAGCTACTGAAGCTGACAAAGACATAGATAAGGCACGACGACTAAAAATACCGTATATGACAGCAATCAGCGTCAACACTGCTGAAAACAAGTATAGATTAACGATACCGAGATGATCTGCAATCCAGCCCATTAAAAGCAGCGAAATACAAAACGTCAGGCTTGTCAGCGTAGCTTGGGCCGACAGCACCTTGGGCAAATCATGTACGGACACACTCATTTGCATCATCGTGCGGCGGGATACGACCGACATTTCCGCAGGGAGTCCCATCAACAGCACGATAAGCAGTGTCAGTGGCGGTAATGTGTTCAGTGCGTACCAAGCTGTCAGCAGCCCGTAGCCTGCCATCCCTACCAGCATAGCGGGCAGCAGTCTGCGCTGCAAATGCTTGACGCAAGCAAGGACTACGATGCCGCCGCCAATCGCCCCTGCAAAATACGCGGCATTGATGTATCCCCACCATGCCTCGCTCTTGTGTAAGACCTGCTGAGCGAAGGCAAGCGTGAACGCGCCTACCCAAACTGAGCCTCCTAGCAGGTCAATCATATCCATGAAAATAAGAGCCTTCAGTCTGCGGCTGGCTCCAATAAGACTCCAGCCCTCACGCAGTATTTCTTTTTTACGTTTAGGAGGCACCGCCGGGCTCTCTGATTCCGGGGCATACAGCTTATCTTCCAACTGCGCAGGAGGCAAGTCATGCTGCCCTTGTCCAGGCTCGGTTACAGCCT
>NZ_JCAJRU010000411.1:0-2139 GCF_059447605.1 Paenibacillus sp. N119s
AGATACTTGCCCCGATTTTGCTTATTGTGATCGCTTGGTCTATGGGGCTTGCACGCTCCATTTCATTGATTTCAATGGGCGATGAGGTGGCACTGAATCTGGGGTTAAATCTCAGGCGTATCCGGCTGCTGGGGCTGCTTACTGTGGTGGTTCTGGCTGGACTGTCCGTATCAGCTGCCGGAGCCATCGGCTTTGTAGGCCTGGTCGTCCCACATATTGCTCGCAAGCTGATCGGTGTGGATTATCGCCAGATCGTACCATTGTCTGCATTATTGGGAGCCATACTGCTGGTGCTGGCTGATTTGGGAGCGAGAATGGCGAATCCGCCAGAGGAGCTAGCTATTGGAATTATGGTGTCTTTTATCGGAGTACCTTTTTTCCTCTTTCTCGCCCGTAAGGAAAGGAGGGAATTATAGTGAGACGCTCTCTAGGGACAGGGGATACAAGAACGACCAAGGCTTGGCTCGTTTGCTTAGTATTGGCTGGAATTAGCTTTGCTGTCCTTGTTCTCGGTTTGAATACTGGAACGATTCGAATTCCACCGCTGCGCGTGCTGGATACACTGTTTGGCGGGGGCAGCGGTCGTGATCATATGATCCTGTTTGAATACCGGCTGCCACGGATTGTTGTAACGGTGCTGGCTGGAGTGGGACTAGGTGCAGCTGGGGCGGTCATGCAAGGCTTATCGCGAAACGCACTCGCAGATCCGGGGGTACTTGGGCTGCATGCGGGGGCTGCTTTGGGACTCGTAATGTTTGTCAGTTTTTTTCGCGATCTGGAAGGATCAGCAGCTTTGCTCATTCCCTTGTTTACCTTTGCAGGAGGTGTCGTTGCAGCGGTGCTGATAGTTATGCTGTCCTATCATGGCAGCAGAGGAATCGTGCCTGTGCGCCTGATCCTGTCCGGTATCGGTGTAGCCTCAGGGCTCAGCGCCATAACGCTGTATTGGTCGTTGCGGCTGGATGAGGATACATACGCATTTACCGCACGTTGGCTGGCTGGCAGCGTATGGGGACGGGACTGGATACATGCAGCGGCTTTACTGCCGTGGATTGTCATTGTCCTACCATACGTTTTATCACAGACACGCAGCCTGAATAATCTGTCGCTAGGTGATGAGACCGCAGCTGGAATCGGCACAAGCGTAAAGCGCCAGCGTCTGATACTGCTGGGTGCGGCGGTGGCTCTATCGAGCGCCAGCGTATCCATGGCCGGAGGGATTGGCTTTATTGGGCTGATTGCGCCTCATCTGGCTCGCCGTCTGGTAGGTCCGATGTATCAACATTTGCTGCCAGTAGCCGCTTTGGTCGGGGTCGTTATTCTGGTCATTGCAGATACAATTGGTCGTTCGGTATTTCAGCCGAATGCGATTCCAGCAGGGGTAGTGGTTGCTGTGGTAGGCGCTCCGTATTTTTTATTCTTGTTGTCCCGAACCAAGTGACAAGAGGAATAGGTTACATATAAAGTCCAATGCTGCATCTGATGCAGCATGCGGAATAACAACGAAGTAGAAGCTTTAAAGATTGAACATAAAAAAATAGAGCTTCTATAAGTATGGGAGGGAGATATTTATGAGAAAAAATAGATTTGAGGGTTCGAGGTTTATACGTTCATGGGCAGCCCTGTCTCTTGTTGCATGTATGATCCTACTGTCCGCTTGTGGACAAACAGCAGACAAACAAGCTAGCGATACGAAAGCGGCCGATAGTGTGCAAACCACCATAAGTGCGGATTCGCGTATCGCTTCGATGTCTATTCATTTGACGAACAACTTGCTAGCACTAGGCATTACCCCGGCAGGCTCAGTTATTGGTGGAGATGTGAAGGATTTTCTGCCCCATGTAAAAGATCGTCTTCAAAATACCCGTAAGCTGGGGGTTGTCACAGATCCTGATATGGAAGCAGTACTGGAGCTTCAACCTGATCATATCTTCCTCGACAAAAAATATTCGGGAACCGATGTAGCCAAGTTTGAAAAAATTGCACCGACCGAGGTTTTTGATCTAGATGAAGGCACCTGGAAGGATCAATTGAAAAAAATAGCTATTTTGGTCAAACATGAAGCACAGGCAGATGCTTTTCTAAAAGATTATGACGCACAGAGGGAACGGGTTAGAAAGCTCATTCATTCCAAAATCG
>NZ_JCAJRU010000412.1:0-2102 GCF_059447605.1 Paenibacillus sp. N119s
ATGGCAGCAACCATTTCTTCCGAGTTCTTAGGACTCACTGTCGTATCGTCTGCAGCATGAAAAGCCCAAATCGGAACATTTTTCAATACTTCAACGTGTGCAGGGTCAACAGGGGCATACATGTTCACCGCTTTTTCATAGTTGGTCAGACCAGCAATAGGTACGCCAGCAGCGAACAGATCAAGATTTTTTTCTAACAATCTCCATGTTCCCATGGCACCTTGAGAAATACCTACGATATAGATGCGGTTGGTGTCGATCGGATATTTCAGGGCCGTTTCACGTACCAAATCGGCAACAGCGCTGTTGCGCGGTTCATCTGCCCAAATAAATTTATGCTCCAGGTCAATCGGGCTTTGAGGAGCGATAACGAAGGATGGATGCTTGGCTTGCTGCTCCGGAGAAGCCCAGGTGACTGCACCAGCATTCGCTAGCAGGTTAACCCCGTTTCCATCACCGCGTTCGCCGTTTCCGTGCAGGAATACAACCAACGGGTAGGTTTTACCGGGCTCTACTTTAGGTTCAAATGTAAAATAGTTGAGTTTGAAGCCGGCTTTGTTTTCAAAAGTGTTTTTTTGGAAATCGTCTACAATGGGTGTCACTTTATCGGTTGCTTTTATAGCCTGTGCGGAGGCTGGAACGACTGTTTTCTTTGAAGTTGCAATATCCTTCTTTTGGCTAATGTAATAGTTCAACGGATTGATGCGGTTGACTGCGCTTGTTGAATCGTAAGTAAGGGTGCTTGCGTTTTTATCCTGTGCATCCAGCTCGATCACGACATATTTGCCATGAGTACTGCGGTTAGTGATGGCACCGGTATCGTTGGTATACACACCGGTCACGGTTCTGTCCGTGTATACATCATTGAGTACAGATTGAACCTGAAAGCTGGATGTGGACAGGGATGCTCCGTCAATATTGGTGCTGTATTTCAGGACAACGGCTGAAACAACCTCACCCAGAGGCTGTACCTCAGTAAGCAGGGTGGCCTGTGGTGCTGGAACATCGGCTGCTGCTGCGGCAGAGTTCGAGGATGGATAAAAGATCGTAAGCAGGAACACGAAAGATAGTAGAACAAGGGCGAAACGTCTCTTTTGCATAAGATAATCTCCTTTGTTGTTTTTTTTAAAGCGCTTACTATATGCTCAGGATGCCTGACTGTATGCTGTGGAACTCATACAAATCAAAAAAGGCAAACTCCGGGTACACAAGTGTACTCGGGTTTTGCCTTTTCAGTAACAATCCCACTTGAAGAATAGCATCCTCCCTGAAATCTGACAAGTGAAAGCGCTACATTTTTGAATGTTTTTATAAAAATATTTTCCTTCTCAACAGGGATACGGTAGTATATAATTTTCTTAACTTAACACTGTTAACTTATATAACGATGTTAACAAGGGAGATGAAATCATGAACCATTTTGATGTTATTGTCATTGGTGCAGGGCTGGGTGGATTGTCTTGTGCAGCAAGACTTACTGCACTGGGTTACCGGACAGCTGTATTTGAAAGTCATATTTTGGCTGGCGGCTTTGCTACTGAATTCACAAGAAAAGGATATACCTTTGATGTCTCCTTGCACGGCGTCGGCGGACTCGAAGAAGGCAGCTTCGGTCGAATGTTAAAGGAATGCGATGTGGACCAGCGAATCGTTCCTCTCCGCAAAAAGCACCCTTACTCGATCCGCTGGGAAGGGCAGATTATTGATATCCCGTCCGATGTGGAGGAATATATGCAGCTTCTCAAAGACATGTTTCCTGCTGAGATAGCAGCCATCGACAAGCTTTTCGCAGGTATTCGCCGTTTTGAAACGGGTTTCTCTGCTTATTCTTCCCTAACTTCCTGGCATAAGATAGTGGGTCTGCTCAAAGCAGGCACCTTCTTCCGCTGGACGCAAATGACCACTTGGGAGGCTATAAGTCAGTTTGGCTTATCTGACCGATTCACGGAATTTTTCACCGCCCTATGGGCTTATTATGGTTTGCCTCCAAAGCGGCTGGCGGCCTTGTATTTTTTCATTCCTTGGATTGGCTATCATTTGGAGGGAACGTATTACATTCAGGGAGGGGCACAGGCTTTATCCAATGCGCTGGTCGAGGCTTT
>NZ_JCAJRU010000413.1:0-2049 GCF_059447605.1 Paenibacillus sp. N119s
CGCTGCGGCGCAAAATTGCGACCCTTGCCGAGGATTCGGCTTGGGTCGTTCTCTCCGGCAGCCTGCCACCTGGCTGCCCGCCCGATCTGTACGCCGAGCTGTGCACGCTGGCGAAGGAGCACGGCGCACGGGTGGCGCTGGACGCGAGCGGTGAGGCGCTGCGCTTGGGCCTGCGCGGAAAGCCTGACCTCGTGAAGCCTAACGAGGACGAGGCTGCCCGCTTCGCGGGAATCGACGCCGCGCGCCCGGATGCCGCTGAAGCGGCGGCCTCGCAGCTGCTGGAAGCCGGAGCGCAGCTGGCCGTCATCTCGCTCGGGGCGCGCGGGGCACTCGCGGTAACGCGCGATGCACGCTACCGCGTAAGCCTGCCGGACGCGGACATTGTCAGCGCGCTCGGCAGCGGTGACGCCATGGTCGCCGGGCTGGTTAGCGGCGCGGTGGCGGGGCTGGATCTCCCTGCCATGCTACGGCAGGGAGCAGCTTGCGGCACGGCGGCGGCTCTGCACGCCATGGCTGGCAAAATCGAGCTCCAGGACGTGGAGCGTCTGGAGCAGGGAATTAAGGTGGCGCTGTTATAATTCAGCGTCACCTTTTTTATCCAACCATTCACCTAATTTAATGTCACGAATAACAGCTTTTCTGAATGTTTTGTTCCAAATATGCGTTTCTCTGCTGACCTACAACACAACCCTGTTTTCCAGTATATTTTTCATACAAATATGCGATTTCGAGGGGCCCAGCTTAACTAGAGAATCCTGAAACTCTGCAACTTCCTCTACAGACGAACTTTGTACCTTAATGAGATAATTAAATTCCCCACTGATGCGGAATAAATCGGTAACTTCCTTTGCCGCCTTACAAAAATCAATCAGCTCTTGGCAATGTTCTGTCTTCACCAGAATAAACGTTGTTGTCCCTCGATTCAGTTCCCGTAAATTAAATACGGCACTATATCCGGAAATAATTCCTCGCTCTTCAAGCTTGGTCATTCTTTCTTTAACGGACGGTTGTGACATCGAAATTTCTTTACTGATTTGGGAAATCGTTATTCGTGCATCATGCTGTAACAATGTCATGATTTTGTAGTCTATCTCGTCTATGTGATGCTGCATCTCAAGTACCTCCTGATTTGAATTTAAAAAATAATGTTTTTCATCCAAAATAGCTTTGATTTCATAACCAATATAGTATAAAAAGATCATTTTAAATATATATTTAGCACATAATTATTCATATAATAAGGTTTACTTACATATAAGGAGGATCTAAAATGAGCGTGAAGGGACTAGCTCATGTGGCTATCCAAGCCCGGGATTATCAAGCGACCATTGCATTTTATACCGAAGTATTGGGGTTTAAAAGAGGACATCACTGGAGCCTCCCGTCCTTTCGGATTCAAGAAGCCTCCATGCTGATCTCACCTGACCAAAGAACCTGTCTCGAAATTTTTGATAACGATGCCGTCATTCCTGCCCAAGGAAAAAAGGCTGCATCCGAGCAGGATATTGCTCATGGGGCTTTATTACACCTCGCATTTTACGTCGACCATGTGGATGAAATATACCAAAAAGCCCTTGCCCACGGAGCAAGAACCTTTGTGGAACCCAATCAGCTTACACTTGGTGAACCCCCTTTGGTTGTAACAAACGCCTTAGTCCACAGCCCTACTGGTGAGGTTATTGAATTTATCGAGGATGTTGATTTTGATATGTCCCTATCAAGCAAAAAGTAGTTCACGTAGCTATTATGACCTAAATGCCCTTGGAAAAATTAAACTATTCCTAAGTATATCCGATATATTGATTATCGCTTGGTTAAAGGAGTAGATTATCATTTCAATTGATTTTAATGTGTACTGGTTTCATTTTAGCTCCGATCTGCTCATACCGTTGTTCAGCTTGATCGGTCTGCTGTTCATCTATTTTGGATTTAAAACGATTCGTCGCCATCGTTATCGTAAACGCCACTGGGTCCGTACCAAAGGGCAAATCGTAGATGCTCATATCGAAGTAGACGTAGATGTCGTTCCTTTTGACCGTGACGATCCGA
>NZ_JCAJRU010000414.1:0-2020 GCF_059447605.1 Paenibacillus sp. N119s
TTTTGAATACCTGGCTAAAATATTGCGCGTTCCCGCCGAAGCCGAACCATTCCGCCAGCTCAAACACCTTTACGTCTCCCGTCTCCCGAATATGCTCAGCCGCGCGTTCGATCCGGTAACGATTGACATAATGCGAAAAGTTTTCACCCGTCACTTTTTTAAAAATTTTCCCTAAGTAGTCGGAATTCATATAGAGCATTTGCCCCGCCACTCCGTTCAGTGAGAGATCGGATTTTCTATAGTTTTGTTCAATAATCGTGATCATTTTATCGACCGTGGAAGATTGGCGGTATACATTGTTTTTATAATAAATTGCAGTCATTCGTTCGGCAGCTTCCTGTACAAAAGATTTGAGACATGCCAGCGTTTTCTGCTCCGCCAGCACGACCATTCGGCTCGTAAACGCCGCACGCTCTTCTTCAGGACATATACGGATCATGGCCGCATAGAGCTGTAGCACATAGGAACGGGTTACGGAGATTTCCAGCTTCATACGGGACAGGATGCCGAACAGCCGATCCACTTCCTGTACAACTTCCTCCCTATTTCCAGCCTTGATCAGCAGACCGAACTTCTCCTCGTCCAGCTCCAAGTCTGCCGTCTCCCGGGTATCCTCAGCCGCCAAATCGTCCTTCGTAATGAGACTGCCCTCCCCGGTGTAAAAGCGGTGATTCATACAATGCAATGTCTCCCGGTACATTCCCCGCGAATGCTGCATGCTATCCGACTCGCTAACTGCAACAGTTACCTCAAGCTTATAAAAACGGTGAAATGTCCTACGTACCGCTTCAATCTGTTTCATAAATCGGGACGTGTCATCTTCATTCTCCAGCACAATCAGCAGCTGCCCTTGCATGGTCGTACTGAGCAAGACATGGTCGATTAAATCCCCTGCTATATTTTGCAACGCAAACAAATGCTCCGGCTCGTGTGACTCCTCCACCCGCAGCAGCAGCATTCGAACCTGCTTATCTTGCAACTCCAGGCCGAACAAACGCTCATAAAATGCGATATCACGGCTGCCGTAAGTTTTATAGGAAATAAACTCCTTCAAAAAATGCTCCTTCACATGTGGCAGCATACGCTGAAAATCAAGCTTCATCCGATTCACAAACTGCTTGCGTTCTTCCTGTTCCTCCCGCTCCTGTCCCAGTTCGGTCAGAGCCTCATGAATTTGCCGCTCATTGCAGGGCTTCAACAAGTAGTGCTTCACCCCGTATTGCATGGCCCGACAGGCATAGTCAAAATCTTTGTAGCCAGACAACAGAATAAAACGAACGTCTGGAAAATGCTCCGTCGTTTTGGCAACGAGTCCGATACCGTCCAGTCCAGGCATAGAAATATCGCTGATCACAAAATCAGGCGGGCTGGCCTGGATTTGATCATAGGCCTCAATCCCATTACGTGCCGTACCTACCAGCCTTGTTCCTGCCTTGCCCCAATCGACCACCTGTGATATGCCTTCCAAAATCATACGCTCATCATCAACCAGTAGCACCTTGTACACGACCCTGATCCCCTTTCACATATGGAATACAGACATGAATTGACGTTCCTGTTCCTGACTCGCTATGCAGCTCGATCCCCCAGTGTGTACCAAATGTCAGGTTAATCCGTTCTTGAATATTCGCAAGTCCAATGCCACGCCCACGGGTGGTGATCTGTCCGCTTCGCAGCTTTTCCAAGAAATCCGGGGTCATTCCAGGACCGTCGTCTTCAACTCGCAGGAACAGTGCCCCCTCGCTTTCTCTCACGACTATAGTGATCCGACACGGTTCAATACGTGGCTCCAGGGCATAATGGATCGCATTCTCCACCAAAGGCTGAAGCGTTAGCTTCGGGACTTGCGCGTCCATCAGCTCTTCCGGGACATCCAGGTGGAAATCAAGCCGCTCGTCAAAACGTGTTTTTTGGATCGTTACGTAGCTTCTTACGATATCCAGTTCTTTTTGAAGCGGAATCAACTGCTCCTCAAAGCTGACTGTGCTGCGTAATAGAAAAGCAAGTGCTTCCACCATCT
>NZ_JCAJRU010000415.1:0-1994 GCF_059447605.1 Paenibacillus sp. N119s
CCGCTTGTGCAGTCTCAGCAATACCCAAGTCTGCTTTGACCAAGTCTTGCAATGATGTTGGCACGTCTGCAACTGTGCGCCGGCCAGAAAGAATAAGATGTACAAATGTAGTTGCAAATGCTTTTTTGATACGCTCGTCCATGATGTCACCTCCCCTCATGATTTGCCATAAAACAAAAAGCAGAATCCACTCACAGACCCTACTTAACATTTTCCATAAATATTTTGACCAACCCAGCTATAGCTTCCTTGTTATCCAAATCGGATTGCTGGAGCTCAGCCACCTGATCGTACAAAGGTTTCTGAGGCGCAGGGACTGGACAGTCAGGTTTATCTGTTGGAAAAGTAAAAAGCATAGTATGTGTAAATGGATCAACTCGATAAGCAGTCGCCAGAGCGAAGTCCTCTGTGTGTTGCCCATATTCCAATTGCAAAACGCCTACTTGTTCCCTGTCCAGATCTTTTATTTCAGGGTAAAAACCGAAATCATCATCGACCGTTGATTCGATCACATCCCCCTGCGCTTCTCCACGAATCAAGAGGACTTCCCCTGTAGTCTTCCGATAAAAAATACGTCTTCCAAATTTAGTCATCCTTATTCTCCCCCCTTATTCGATTGCCCACCATAAAGATATTCTCGCTTCGTATCTACGAGCAGCTCCGTTCCACCTTCCAGACTTGACAAATACAGTTGCGGTGGTACCTGACAAACCTACTGCTATACTTCCTTCTGTATTGCTGATGTCTCCTTGTGCATTCGCCGCCACCGTTATAAGACCTGACGGCAACGAAAACTGATTCCATCCACTGTTCTGTGAAGTTATAACGTAGACGTATGCTGACACCTGGATGAACAACCTACCTATATTAAATCCTGTGGGTAGCTGGAATGTCCTTGTCATGACGGCTGGTAGAGCTGCAGTTTGTCCCCCATCGGGTTCACCGCTAATCGACAGATTCAAATCGCCGTTAGCATATTTTTTTACTGGCATATTGTTTAATGAGGCGACTATTTGATCGGCAGTCATATCAGTATTGGCGCTTCCTCCCTTGCCGTTGATCGCGCCTACGATTTTATTTTTCAGATCAACGGCTTGCGTAAAAGCTTGGTCTGCCCGGCTGTATGCTTCATTGGCTCGATCATATGCCGTCTTGACCGCGATCGGCGCGGCTGCCTGATCTGTAGAAGTGCTGCTTACCGATGTATTAATCTGCACAATTCCGCGCCCCTGTGTTGATGCGGAAGGCAGATCCGATGCAGGATGCGTATGTGCCTTGGGGGCTGCATACTGTTCCGTATACTTCTTGGCGTTGCCCTCTGCTGCATTCCATGTTGCTTGCTTTGCTGCCGTAACATGCAGGTCTGTATTAGAGACGTGATTGTCCAGTGCTGCCTTGGACGCAATGTCATTACCGGCCGGATCGTTTTTAATGTTTTCAATCTGTGCGGCCAACGCCTGGTCGTTTTCATAAAGTGTATCAATCGGTACATTCAGAACGTCTGCATGTCCTTGGTCTGTGGTAACAAAACGCCTTGGTTGCTTTATTGGCATGATCTATCCCTCCTTATCAGTAGATATCATCGATCTCAAAAATAAACTCCATATCTGCATCCTTGATTTTATTGGTCATGGTGCGTATGGCTGTCAATTTGCCCGCTGAATCTACTAAAGCAAGCTCATTGATCGTTTTCCCGGCAAGCTCCTTTTCTGCAAGCGAGCAGACATAACGAATAGTTGCGGGGGCTATAAATTCGTAACTGGTGATATCTTTTTGGAGCAGTTCTGCTTTTAAAGCCTGCTCAGTACCATCCAATGGCAGCGGCTTGCCTTCTGCGTCCACTCCACCACTGCCGAATGCCATTTTGACAACCTTCGTTAGCGTGCTACCTTCAGCACGAGCCCGGGCCATCTGCTCCCTAGCGTATGCTGTTGTAATGGTTAAAATCTGATCTGCCATATTGACCTCCTATATTGTAGATATTTTCTCGGTGG
>NZ_JCAJRU010000416.1:0-1946 GCF_059447605.1 Paenibacillus sp. N119s
ACTGCTCTGCGCTTGATCAACCATAGACCACGAAAATGCTTGGGTTGGAGAACCGCTCACGAATCCTTTTCAGAGGAGCTGTCGCACTTAGCTTGACAATCCGTCTTAATAATAAGTTGTAACATAAAGTGAAACTGCTACAATAAATAATTAAAAAAGACCCATACAAGAACAAAAAGCGAACAAAAAGAACAGGATAGATGCCAATCTGACCATTAAATAAGAAGCCTGTTAATATTAATTGGTAAGCAGAGCATTTTTTTATTAATTCATGAGATTCTCCTTAAAACTTCATATGATTAATAAAATAGAAACTGATGTTTTACAATCTGCTTTTTTGAAATAAGACTTTTCCTTACTACATTTTGCATAAAAGAAAAAATTGATGTCGTTGTCTTCAAAAACAAATATAACAGGTTCGCCCAGTTCGTAAAACTACTACGATAACTGCTGTTAATAGCGAATATTGAATGTACCACTACCATCTGGAGATGTTGCTGAAATCCTATGATAACCACGAAAAAGTCTTGATAAACTTGTACTATAGTTTCCGTAATCACCTGCATTTACACGTGTGGTTCCCTTTAGTTCTCCATTCATATCATAAACTTCAAAAACATAAGTACCTATTGCGCGAGCAGTAAAAGTGAACTCAACACTACCCGTTAAATATATAGGGACACTAAATCCTTGATTGAAATATCCTGGTAATGGATTATTTGCAAAAAGGTCAATTCCTTCTTGTGCCTGAATCTCCTGTGAAGGAGGATTAGTTGTAGTAACAGCCTCGTCGGCGAAAGCTGCCTGGATAGGTGCTAGGAGCATGGCCATGGTAGAAAGTACTGCAATAGCTGTTTTTTGATATTTTTTCATAATCAAACATCTCCTTTAGAAAATTAAATGGAATAATAATCGTTTACTTATCCCCTACGAACAAGAATACCAGTAAAACACTAGTATTGTTCCAAAATTCACATTCTAGTTGATAGTAGCATCAGAAACATGTGTACCTATATGTGCCTAGAGGTTGTAAGAGTACTACTAGATAGGTGGTAAAAATTTTGCATGAAGTAGAAACAAATGTACCCCTCCTGCAAATATATTTGTACAAGAGTTATGATATATCTTTCTCTAAAGAGAAACAATGTGTTTTATTTATTTTATTATATAAATTGTATTTATATGGTTATTATTAAATGTTAGATATTTTATGTATTTATCAATATTACATAAGTTTTCAATCTACTTTATAAAAAGTAAAAACTTCAATTGGAGAGGACTTTTGTGTATACAGTATATAAGTAAGCGTCAAACTCTTCACATCTTCAACTACTAACCTAGCTATGAGATCATGAGATTAACCTGAATACGGAGGGTAACTCATGAATGCCAAAGAACAATGCAGACAAGATTGGCACACACGTATCGCAGCCTGGGAGTCTTCTGGTAGGCATGGTTGTGGGCAAGACAGTAAAGAACAATGTCTATTCGTTCCTGATGATTGGTAGACCGCACCTTGCTCATAGCTTTCGCTTCCCCTTTATAAGCTTTTAAGCGGCTATGACCATTATACTTCTTCATCCAATCTGAGAGTTGTGTTCGGCTGGCGATGTCGCCATTTCACTAAGATGGTAACGCTGATGTTATGTTTTTTGCTACTTCCACACGACTGCTCTGTCTTGCTTTTAACTCCTGTATGATGGCTAGTTTCTCAAACACATTGTATCGTTCTTCATAGACAATGGAAAACTCCCCTTCAAGTAGCGGTTTATTTATTAAACCTGTCTACTTGAAGGGGAGCATATCAAAATCGGTTGCCTGTTCCGTAATTTATAATAGCGAGGTTACGAACTTCACCTCCGGAAAGCAGCTATCCGGTCCTTTCATTAAGATTCCGCCTTGATTTTTCAGATACATATCGAAGAAATCCAGCATATAGGCATTGA
>NZ_JCAJRU010000417.1:0-1936 GCF_059447605.1 Paenibacillus sp. N119s
CGTGATCCGGTACAAGCTGAGCCTGCTCTTCCACCAAGGCATGGAACAGGGCTCCTGCTTCGCCTGCAGCAACATCTCTTACTCCCACTTCTCCAAAACCGTGGATAAGTTGCTCTTTTTCCTCGGCGGTGACCATATTCAAAGCGGCCAGTGGCTGCTGCGGATGATCGGCAATCGCTCGAACGATTTCCGCAAAATGCTGGGCTAATCGCATCATGGTCTCCGGCTTATACAGCGCCGTGCTATATTCCAGGCTGCACAGCATACCTTCCGGCTGCTCTACGGCCTCCAAGCTCAAATCAAATTTGGCCGTATGATTGTCCAGTGGATAGGAGTTCAAGGTCAGACCTTCCAGCTCGAATTCCTGCTGTTCTAAGGTCTTCAATTCAAACATCGTGTCAAACAACGCATTCCGGCTCGTATCCCGCGCTACATTCAGCTTTTCCACCAGTTCTTCAAACGGATAGTCCTGGTGCTCATACGCACTGAGCGCGTGCTCCTTGACCTCTTGCAGATAATCCAGGAAGGTTTTGTCGCTGGACGGATAATTGCGGATCGCCAGCGTGTTAATGAATACACCCACCAGACTTTCCAGTTCGGCATGCGGTCGTCCGGCAATTGGCGTGCCGACGATGATGTCCTCTTGACCTGTGTATTTATGCAAGAGCGTGGTGTACGCCGCCAGCAGCACCATATACAAGGTAGAGCCGGTCTGCGCCGCCAGTTCTTTCAGGCGTTCACTCACCTCACGCCCCAGTACAAATTCGATCGTATCCCCTGCCGTACTCTGTACCGCTGGGCGGACAAAGTCCGTAGAGAGATCCAGTACAGGTAATTCACCTTGGAAGGTATTCAGCCAGTACGTTTCCTGACGCTGCATCCATTCCTGATGGGCTTCGCTTTGCTGCCATACGGCATAATCCTTGTACTGTATCCGCAACGGCGCCAGCTCTTCACCGCCATACAAGCGGACAAACTCATCGGTCAGGACCTCCATGGACACCCCATCCGAGACAATATGGTGCATGTCGAGCATAAGCAGATGTTGAGCCTCCTGCTCTACCCCTGATACGCCCAAATCCACCAAACCTACCCGCAGCAGCGGCGCAGCTTTGAGATCAAACGGACGGACAAATCGCCGCACCCGTTCTTGCACTTCTACGTTGACCCTTGTGTACCTATTTGTAGTTGTGTCCTGATCTGCATCCGCCGTCGCACCTGCTGCTTGTACCTTCGTATATTCCACCTCAAACGGCACCGTGTCTTCAATCCATTGCATCGGCTCACCGTCGATCAGTTCAAAACGGGTACGCAACGTTGCATGGCGGGCGATCAGTTGACGGAATACATGTTCCACTCGTTTCACATCCAGCGGACCGCTCACTTGCAGCACCGACGGCATGTTGTAGTTCACATCCTGCGGATCGAACTGATGCAGCACATACAGTCGTTTTTGCGCCGAGGATAGTGGATAGAAGCTGCGCTCTTCCGTTACCGGAATGGACGCATACGCCACCTGATCCAGCCCTTCCAGCACAGCTGCCAATTGTTCAATGGTGGGTGCTTCAAAAATACTGCGCAGAGGAAGCTGCTTGTGCAGCTCCTTGTGAATCTTCGAGGCCAGTGTTGTTGCCCGCAGCGAGTGTCCACCGATCTCGAAGAAGTTTTCCTTCACGCCGACCTGCGCCAGACCCAGCACGTCCTGCCAAATTTGCGCCAGCTTCGCTTCCACCCACGTCCGCGGCGGGATATAATCGACTCCGCTTTGCAGGCTGCCTTCGGGTGCTGGCAAGGCCTTACGGTCGATTTTGCCATTGGGACTCAGCGGCATTTGCTCCAGCTGTACAAAGTAGGACGGCACCATGTAGCTTGGCAGCTCTCGGCCCAGCTCACTTCTCAGCTCGCTGGCTCCTAGCTCTTGTCCCGCGACATAGTA
>NZ_JCAJRU010000419.1:0-1919 GCF_059447605.1 Paenibacillus sp. N119s
CGGAAATATTGACCTGCACAAAAGCCTGAACTCGCAGTCCCAGTGCTGCTGCCTTCTTGTCCAATTCCTGAGCGAGCGATAAGCGATCAAGCGAATGTATAAATTTAAATTTTCCAATTACATCTTTAACCTTATTCGTTTGGAGATGACCAATAAAATGCCACGTTCCCCGGTCACCCAACTTGCTCCATTTATCAGCAGCATCCTGCCAGCGATTTTCGCCCACATGCTCCAAGTCGTTATCCAATACCGATGCCATTGCTGCCGCCGAAACATATTTCGTGACAGCGATCACATTCACTTCATCACGCGAACGTCCGCTGCGGGCACATGCCGCTTCAATACGGGCGTTGACTTCTTTAATTCGTTCCTCCAGAGACACGGGAGGACTCACCTCTCTTCCAGACCAATCCAGCTCGCCATTCTTCCTGTAACGCCGCCTTCCTTGCGATACGAAAAAAACAAATCGCTGCGGCTACTCGTACACAAGGTAGTACATTCGATATGGCTCGGCAATATTCCTGCTTTCATCATAATGTGTCGATTGCATTGTTTCAAGTCGAGTAGTGTTTTTCCGCTCATTAAGGGGAAATAAACAGAACCTTCCCATTTATCATTACCCGGGCAATCATGCTCTAAAACCCGAATTTGGTTCATCACATGCTCATCTACCTCATAGGATTCAGGACCAATGGAAGGACCAATAGCTGCTAGTATATCGGACGGTTGAGATCCATATTCGGTTTGCATGGTCTGCACCATTTTCAACGCAATTTCCGCAACCGTTCCCTTCCAGCCTGCATGCGCCAGCCCAATCACACGATGCACGGGATCACAAAAATATAATGGTACACAGTCAGCATAAAAGGACGTCAGCAAAATGCCCGGTATATTCGTCAAAAGTCCATCTGTGTCCTGAAAGGCCGATGCACGATCTAGAAAGCCACGCCCGCGATCAGCAGCCTGGACAATAGCAACATGATTGCCATGAACCTGCTCACCACATGTCCACGCTTCGGCAGCAAAGCCAAGCTGCTCAGCAACCAATCGGCGGTTGCGAATGACTTTCTCAGGGTCATCCCCTACATGAAACGCACAGTTCAAACTGTCGTATGGCGCTTCGCTGACACCACCATGACGCCCTGTAAAACCCGCTGTTATTCCCTGAACCTGCTGCTTCCAGGATTGAATATATAACAACTCCGGCACGGGACGTCCGCCATCTTGCATGGGCGTAGTCCCTGTAGCCCCAGTATTCACTATAAACGGTTCCATTTCGCTCTCACCTCTACTGCCCAGTGTACCAAAAAGCCGCCGCTGTGTCTTCACAACATACTAAATTACGAGTACCTGCTGTTCAAAAGCTCCGTCGGTCATTCCGTTCCTGACGTTCGATATACGATTTTTCCTCCCTTTCATCTGGTGGCTCATGCAATCCCTCCAGTCGTACAAGTACAACATCCGAGCCAATTTTCACAATGTTGCGCCACGGAATAACCAATTCGCTTCCCCCTCCAAACCAGCCCATGAATCGGCTGCTCCCCGGAACTACAATCGCTTCAATTTTCCCTTGTCGTACGTCAATCTCCAGATCACTAATTTGTCCCAGACGTCGTCCATCTACAATGTTAATGACATCCTTGGTTTGAAATTCGGAAATCTTCATGGCTCTTACTGACGTTTCCGGTGCACTCACACGCATCACATCCTTTATTTCACTATATGAGTGGAAGAGCCTAAAAAATGTCCTGTAAACGCAAAAACGATCCGCAAGGGATCGTTTTTATCACTGGATCATTCAAGCAGTTCGCTCATTTCATTTAGGACTTTACATGCTTTTGCATTTGCTGTATAGCCGACTTCTCTAATCTCGAAACCTGGGCTTGAGAGATGCCGATTTCGTCGGCAACCTCCATTTG
>NZ_JCAJRU010000420.1:0-1859 GCF_059447605.1 Paenibacillus sp. N119s
AGGCTGTACCGAGCTATGAAGATAACATCTATCGAGCCGACTCCCAGTCCAAACACCATGATGCTGCATCTGGATGAGCGACTGGAAGCAGGTATCCGCAGAACATATACACGGGACAATGAGCGTTCCGCTCCCCCATTTATCCGGCGTATGCTGGCGATTGAGGGGGTCAAAAGCGTGTTTCACACGACTGATTTTGTAGCCCTTGATCGTAAAGGAAATGCCGATTGGTCTACTATTCTGGGCCAGGTGCGGGATCAGCTAGGCGAGGAAGGTGCTGACGCGAATTGGGATTTACCAGAGGAAAGCTCGGGGGAAGCGTTTGGCGAAGCACAGGTTTTTGTCCAATTTTTCCGCGGTCTTCCCATGCAAATTCGCGTTAAGGCTGGACAGCAGGAGGAACGAATTTCCTTATCCGACCGTTTCGTGCAAGCCGTTACCCGCGTGGCAAGTGCAACTCTGATCAAGGAACGCAAGCTGAGTGATTACGGCGTCCGCTACGGTGAGCTGCCGGATATTGCCCGTGAGGTTGAGCAGGAATTAGAGGCAGCCTTTCCGCAGGAACGGCTGGAACAAATTATCCAGCAGGCGATTGCCCACGGCGCGGACAACAGCGAATTTGTGGAGGAACGCCGCGAGTGGAGCGATGCCGAGCTGAAGCAGGCCCTCCAACACGAGGACTGGCGCACACGCTATGCTGCGCTGGATCGGCTGGAGCCGACACCTGAGCATTTGCCTCTGATCCGGCAAGCGCTGCATGACGACAAAATGCAGCTACGGCGGCTGGGAGTCGTCTATCTGGGCGATATTCGTACACCGGAGGCGATGGAATTGCTGTTCGAGGCGCTGCGCGATCCTTCAGCGGCAGTACGCCGCACCGCTGGCGACACGTTGTCAGACATTGGTGATCCCGCCGCTACCAACGCTATGATCGGAGCCTTATCCGACAGCAGCAAGCTGGTTCGCTGGCGTGCAGCCCGTTTTCTATACGAGGTTGGAACCGAGGATGCGCGTGATGCACTGGAGAAGGCTGTCGATGACCCTGAATTTGAGGTCAGTTTGCAAGCTAAAATGGCGCTGGAGCGCATCGAATCAGGCGAACAAGCCGCAGGTACGGTGTGGCAGCAAATGGCCAAGCGTAACTCCTGATTTAAGATTCAATAAATGGATTTCAAAAATTTGTCGATTGTCAGAAAGTGTACAGGTACGATATACTATAGTTCACTATACAATATAATATCATGTCATACACCTCATCAACCTGTTTTATGATGAGGTAGAGGTCGCGGATGTAATCAGTACACTGGAGGAGACGTCAAGAGCCGTCTGAGATTCCAGTAGAAAGGTACACCCGCCGAAGTATGCGGAGCCGACTCTTTGTAAATACTCCGTATGCTGGGGCTGCTAACCGAAAGGAGCAGAACTGTCACGCGATGTCCTAACACAAACACGCGTGTTGAGCTATCTTGTTATAGAAGAAGGTATGGTGCGGAATGCATAGACAAGACCGCAGGCGTATTCCCTGTGGTCTTTTGATTTATATACTCCCCCTCCTTCTGGCTCTTGCCCTGACATGAAATACAATTTCATGAAGGAGTGTTTGAACGTGCAACACAAAGCAACATCTGATGCAACCTTGCGAAAAAGTCTCAAAGCCCGTCATATGACGATGATCGCCCTCGGCGGCTCGATCGGAACAGGGCTGTTCCTCGCCAGTGGAGGCGCAGTCGCCGAAGCTGGCCCCGGTGGTGCCCTGCTGGCTTATGCAGCCGTTGGCCTCATGGTCTACTTCTTAATGACCAGCCTGGGTGAGCTGGCAACGTTTATGCCTGAATCCGGCTCTTTTAATACTTATGCAG
>NZ_JCAJRU010000421.1:0-1854 GCF_059447605.1 Paenibacillus sp. N119s
TCAATGCCTATATGCTGGATTTCTTCGATATGTATCTGAAAAATCAAGGCGGAATCTTAATGAAAGGACCGGATAGCCGCTTTCCGGAGGTGAAGTTCGTAACCTCGCTATTATAAATTACGGAACAGGCAACCGATTTTGATATGCTCCCTTCAAGTAGACAGGTTGTTTTATGAATAAACCGCTACTTGAAAGGGAGTTTTCCTTTGTCTAATAAGAACGAATACAATGCGATTGAGAAACTAGCCATCATACAGGAGTTAAAAGCAGGGCAGAGCAGCCGTGTAGGAGTAGTAAAAAACATAACACAACGTTACCACCTTAGTGAAGTGGCGATATCGCTATGAGTTGTACGGAAATGAGGGGTAAGGTTTCCTCCGGATAAGAAGCTTTGTGGATGCTCGCCGCCACGTGTCTTCTGGTAATTGTAGATGACCGCCGGCGCTACACCGCGTCTGATGCGATACAACGGGAATTCTAATTGATCTGGATGCGTCTGCTCGCTGGAAGCACCGAAACGCTTCTTTTTCGCTAAGCGGAACTGCTCTTCGTACTCTTTGAGCTTCGACAGAACAATGATTTGCGGAGCACTAAGCTTTCATCGTGAGGCCACTTGCCCGATAGGCTGCGATACGTGCTACTACGTTTGTTTTAATTGCTGTTAAATTTCTTATTGATTTATAAAGACCGGCTTTATCTATATGGGAAAGTAATTTTTAAGAAAAAACCTTGAATATAGGTTGAATATGGATTTTGTTTCCATTATACTCCTGCTTGAGCGGTATATTTTTTCAATCGTCTATCTACGATTCTAATTTATGAGCTGTTCAAGAAAAAATATAAAGAGAGGTGATCCCCGTTTCAATGGTCAATACCGCTTGGAGGCTTATTTTCCTGCAGTTCTAAGAACTTGGATTATTATTGAGGAGGGAACTAATGCTAAGAAAAGGATTATGTGCGGTTGCGCTACTCAGTCTCCTAACCGTTCTGCTTCCAGCAATGCATACAAGCGCAGCACCGAACTCGAATCTTGTGTGGAGCGACGAATTTAATGGAACCTCGTTAAACCGGTCCAATTGGACCCCTGAAATCGGTACCGGAAGCGGCGGATGGGGAAACAATGAACTGCAGTACTATACCAACCGTACGCAGAATTTGCAGGTTACTGGAGGCAATCTGGTCATTACGGCACAAAAAGAAGCTTACGGCGGAATGAATTACACCTCAGCCCGGATCAAAACTCAAGACCTGAAAAAATTTACTTATGGGAAAGTAGAAGCACGCATCAAGTTACCGTCCGGTCAAGGGATATGGCCGGCTTTCTGGATGTTAGGCAGCAACATCAGCTCGGTAGGTTGGCCGAAATGCGGAGAAATCGACATTATGGAACGTGTAAACAACAATCCTTCTGTGAACGGTACTGTGCATTGGGATGCGGGAGGCCACGCTGATTTTGGGCGGGTATCGGGCAATCTGGATTTTTCCCAATACCATGTGTACAGCATCGAGTGGGACTCCAAGTATATTCGCTGGTTTGTCGATGGACAGCAGTTCAATGAATTTTATATAGAGAATGGAACCGGGAACACCGAAGAATTTCAGCAGCCGTTCTTTATTCTCCTGAACCTAGCGGTCGGCGGAAACTGGCCTGGTGCTCCCAATAACTCGACGCAGTTCCCGTCCCAAATGCTAGTCGATTACGTGCGTGTCTATCAATAAAGTGTGGGTATTAGATACAATTCATATGAACATTATAAAAGCAACCCCGGTCATTTACGGGGTTGCTTCAATTCGCTATAAATTAACTCGCTACTAAGTCTTAATATCTGGTCATTCACATTTACGTTACTTAAT
>NZ_JCAJRU010000422.1:0-1840 GCF_059447605.1 Paenibacillus sp. N119s
GGACGGTCATGGCTGTACGTGTTACAGCGAAAGAAGTTCGTGTCATGGGGATGAAGCGTCCCGTAGGACCGCTGCTGTATCAGGATTTGGGCTTGAAGCCAGCCAAAGGTGTGGAAAAGATCAATAAGGCCTATCAGGTTGTATCCCAAGAGGTTTTACCGGATTATGATGCCGATGCCATCCTAGTTATTATTAGTAAAGGTGCGGATGCCCAAAAGGTATACAAGCAGCTGGAGGGAAATACAGTATGGCAAGGACTGAAGGCCGTGAAGCAGGGGCATGTCTATATGCTGGACGGACAGCCTTGGCTGGACTATTCCGCGATGGGGCACAAAATTGCTCTGGATAATGCAGAACAACTATTTTCCAAATAAGTACTAAAGTAAATTAAGCCGTATTCCCTATGCATCTTCTTGCAGTGAGGGGTACGGCTTTTCTGACGGTCACCCAAGCTTCGAATCGGATGGTTGATTGAAAAATAAAAAGGAGTTGCAACGATCCGTAATGAGGGGCAACTCCAGTGCGATAAGGTATGCTGGTTAAGAACGTTTTTTACGCAGAAAAATCGGTTTGAGTCCAATAAAGCCAATGGCTGCGAGCACTAAATTCATCCAAGGTGAGATCCTGAATACCGGCAACACACTGCGTAGCGCCAGTCCGGCGACAAGAATGATAACAACCAGTATGACATACATCAAGATGGATTTGAAATTTATCTGGGGCTTCACGGGAGCATGGTCTGGCTGCGGGTTCTCCTCGCCTTCTTCCGGGCGATTCATGAAATTCATCAATGCTTCAATCAGCAAAATAGCACCTGCGGCGATGATGATGAGGGTGGAGAAGCTAATTTTTTCAAAAGGGTGGATATCCCCGCCTGTAAAGGTGATAAACCAACCGATAATCGCCTGTGTCAAGAAAAACATGGACAAGGCAACCCATGCAATAAGCGTATAATGTTTTGCTTTATTCATTGACTTCCTCCTGCTTTATGATCGTAGATGATCGTATTCCGGGCTGATAAAATCGCCATTTTGTAACAAAGACAGTATACGTGAGGAAACGCCGGATGGCAAAAGGCTTTATCCTTTATGTATATTACCGCTGCATTCTCCTCAAACTGGATAAAGGGTGAGCACATGGAGCAACCTGAATATAAAACGTTGAGAGGATGTGGCATCATGGAACTGGAGAAACAGACAGATTATTCAGTCCAAAAACGACTGACAGGTGCTACGAACGGGAACAACGGGGTAGCCTTGCCTGCAATCGTGAGTCACCGGAGCGTTCAAGGGACATCCCCAACGTACCGTATATTGGACGACGCTGAGATGGCTGGCGATACAGAATTTGCAGGTGAACTGGGTGAACAAAGCTTCCGCAGTCTGTGGCATGAGGATCAAAATAGCGGCGCCTCTTGTAAACTGGAGTGGGAGGGACGAATCGAAACCCACCAAATGTTTAGGCACAGCTACGAGTAGCAAGTCGTCTACTTTAATGTAGAGGATACAATCAATCTAATAAGCGAGTAGTATGGCGTTCTCCGGTATCATATCGGGGAGCGCCATTTGTTTACTTCCGTATCTGTATGAACTGACAGGTTGACAAGGAAGTAGGGCGATGATAGACTGATTTTACTATAAAACTCATTAAACTTATCGGAATTAAAGTGAATAAATATCCTGTATGGATATTCCACGTTACTATAGGAGTTTAAACAATTAAATGCTGAAGTGAAGCTTGGAACAGGGGGAATCAGGATGGAACGGCAAATTGGAATTCGTTATGAAAATGAGGAACTCGCCGCAACAATTCATTATCCAAACCGTACGAATGAGGGAGA
>NZ_JCAJRU010000423.1:0-1791 GCF_059447605.1 Paenibacillus sp. N119s
TTGAATCATAGTTGATGCTCCAATCGTTTTTCTCAAATCATATCACAAAATTCTTTAGTTTTCAGACACGTCCTAGTTGGAGAATGCACAATTTGCATTTATAAAGTCTCACTTTCTTTATGTCATTAATATCTCAATGGATTCTTTAGTACTGCGATCATCCTAAGAAAAAAGGTCATAATCCATTTCACTTACTAATTTGTTAGCAAGCATCAATGAAGTATGTGTTCCCGCATCAGTCCACCAATTTTCTAAAATATCAAATGTAAGTTGGTTTCGTTGGATATAAGCGTTATTAACATCTGTGATTTCATATTCTCCTCTTGCTGAAGGGGTTAAGGTCTTGATAATATCGAACACTGAGTGGTTAAACATATAAATGCCCGTAACTGCATAATCACTTTTAGGGATCTTCGGCTTCTCCTCAATATTGACAATGTTATTTCCTTGTAATTCTGGTACTCCATAGCGATTAGCATCAGGCACTTTATGAAGTAGCAATTTCGCTCCTGATTCTTGAAGCTTGAATTTTTCAACGAACGAGGTTATATCATCTTTAAAAACATTGTCCCCCAAAATCACAACCATCTTGTCATTGCCAACAAAGTGCTCAGCTAAAAGCAAAGCCTGCGCAATTCCCCCAGCCTCATCTTGTACTTTATAAGTCAGCGTAACTCCAAGGTCGACCCCGCTTCCTAAGAGATTAACTACATCTCCCATATGTTCCTTTCCGGTAACGATCAAAATATCGTTTATGTTCGCCTTTTTGAGCTTGTCAATAGAGTAATAAATCATCGGATATTTACCAATTGGCAGCAAATGTTTGTTTGTAACTTTAGTAAGCGGGTACAATCTAGAGCCAGTTCCCCCAGCTAATATAATCCCTTTCATATCTAACTTCCTCCTATTGAAGCTCTTTTATAGCAGCTCCATAATGGTTTTTGCACGAGCTTCCCAATTGTTGTGGACTATGAAGTTTTCTAGTTGTTCCTGATCATAAAAAGGCCGTTGCAGGGTATCTATATCTGCTAAATATTCCCTCATCTCTTCTAAACTACGATATAGATAGACCCCTTTCTGATCTAATAGTTTAGTTTCTTCACTCTGCACAGCTAAAGTCACTTTATTCAGGCTAAGATACTCATAAACTTTTACTGGATTAATCGTATCAATTCTATCCGAATTCCTCAAAAAGGGGTATAAACAAACATCAAAAACATCAATAATCGCACCAATTTCTGATTTTGGAACAGGGCTATAGTACTTGATCCCACTATGCTGCTCAAAATTATAGTCCAGATTATTTCTTCCAACCAAACATACAACAAACTTTTCATCAAATTCTGTAATAGCCTTAAGCGCTTCTACATCAAACCAGTGGTCAATCGCTCCTACATAGCCAAAAATATGGTAGCCCTCATGCTTTAATCGTCTCAAGTCACTAGCAACTAAGCTATTTACATTTATGTTTAGTATAGCTGTATCCACAGCATTTTTCACTAAATAAGATTGTTTATTCAATGATAGGGAATGCTTATGCAAATCATTGCTCGTAGAAATAACAAGATCCGCCTTGGTCAGTAATTCAAGTTCCCACTTTTTGAGTAACTTCTTCATCAATACATTGTTAGTTAGAAATACGTAGTCGTCCATGCGATCAAATACAATCTTCTTCTTATTTTGTTTAATAAGAGGATAAAAAACAGGACTCCCCAACCAAATGATATCTGCATTGGAAACTAAGTCTTTTAATTGTCTCTTTTCAAACCATTGATTCATATGGAATATTGA
>NZ_JCAJRU010000424.1:0-1755 GCF_059447605.1 Paenibacillus sp. N119s
GGACACCAGGCCGGGGTTATACTGTGGTAAAAGGTGGGGGGAAGGAACTAGCCATTGTTAATCTGCAAGGTAGAACCTTCTTGCCAGCTATTGACTGTCCATTTCGTGCAGCGGATGACATTGTAGACGAGCTGCGCAAAAAGCATAAACATATTCTAGTAGACTTTCACGCTGAAGCCACCTCCGAAAAAATTGCTATGGGTTGGCATCTGGATGGACGTGCATCCATCGTGGTAGGGACACATACACACGTACAGAGTAATGACGATACGATTTTGCCACACGGAACTGCGTATCAGACAGATGCGGGGATGGTAGGCCCTTATGAGGGTGTGCTCGGTATGCAGAAAGAGGCTGTACTTCAGAAATTCCAGACCCAGCTTCCAGTACGCTTCCAGGTGGACATGGGCAAATGGCACTTTCACGCCATTAGCGTAGAACTCAATGATCACGATGGAAAAGCTCGCAAAATTGAGAAAATCAGACTTAAAGAAGATGAATGGCGGATGGATTAAGTTTTTTGTGAGCTGCTTAAGGAAAGAATAAGGAAAACTGTCACCAAAAAGCAGGAATTTTTTGCTGACCCTCGAATAACATCTAATAGTGGAATCAAACCATCATCATTCCCAGGGGAGGTACTTACTATGGATGTATTAAAAGTATCAGCAAAATCCAATCCCAATTCAGTTGCAGGCGCACTCGCAGGGGTACTGCGTGAACGTGGAAATGCAGAATTGCAGGCGATTGGAGCGGGTGCACTAAACCAAGCCATTAAAGCGGTAGCCATTGCCCGGGGATTTGTCGCACCAAGCGGAGTGGATTTGATTTGTATTCCTGCTTTTACAGACATTGTTATTGATGGAGAAGACCGGACTGCGATCAAGTTGATTGTAGAGCCAAGATAATAAATGGAAGTTGCCTGAGCCTGTTTACGTTTTGTAAACGGGCTTTTTTGCTTTGTGATTTAGTTGTTATGGTTTTCAAAATAAATTTATGGACTTAATCTAATGGGGGTAGGGTGCATGAATGATAAGTATGAAGCGAATTGGCCAGTAGTAGACTTACACTGTGATGTGTTATGTAAAATGCAGCTTGATTCGCAGGTGGATTTTAGTCATTCATCGCTTGATGTCACAAAAGAGCGTTTGCTAGAAGGCAATATAAGGTTGCAAACGTTCGCTATATATATTTCGCAGGTATTGGGCACGCCAAAATTTGAGCATGTCGTTCGTCAAATTGAGCTGTTCAGACAGCATGTAACTTCTACCTCTGGCGGATTAAAACCTTTGCTGTGGAGAGAAGACTTGGCAGCATTTAAAAATACGTCCGCTGTACGTCAAGTAGAGCAAGCACAGCAGACAGGAGTAGAGAAGCAAGCGGGAAAGATAACGAATGGGCACGGAAGTGGGACGAATCATATAGGGTCACCTTGGGCGTTGCTCTCGCTTGAAGGGGTAGATGCACTGGAAGGCAATCCATTTTATGCGGATGTATGCTATGCCATGGGTATACGTTTGATCGGGCTGACATGGAATTATGCAAATTGGGCTGCTGACGGCATTATGGAGCCAAGAGGTGGCGGACTGACCCGCAAGGGACATGATCTGGTTAATCGCTGCAATAGTCTGGGACTACTGCTAGATGTATCACACTTGTCCGTACAAGGGTTCTGGGAAGTGGTGGAGGAGGCGTCCTTACCGCCCATCGCCTCGCACTCCAACGCCTTTGCGAAATGTGCTCATCCCCGTAACTTGC
>NZ_JCAJRU010000425.1:0-1748 GCF_059447605.1 Paenibacillus sp. N119s
TATTGGAAGCAGGTAGAGCAGGCCAAAGCTGCGATCGCTCCGCTGCCTAAGGATTTTGCCTACGAAGGCTCCTTGAACGCAGACAGCGAAGTGCTGACCGTGGAGTGGACCGAAGCTGAAACCCAGCAGCTGTTGAAGCAGGCTTATCGTGCCTACAACACCGAGGTCAATGATTTGCTGCTGACCGCCTTGGGACTGGCGGTGCACAACTGGACAGGTGCGGGACAGGTGCTGGTCAATCTGGAGGGACACGGCCGGGAAGCGATCCTGCCAGAGCTGGATATTACACGTACCGTAGGCTGGTTCACGAGCTTGTATCCGGTGCTGCTGGAGACCGGCAAGGAAATGACACTGGCTCAGCGGATTAAAGAAACGAAGGAAGGTCTGCGCCGGATTCCGCATAAAGGGCTGACCTATGGCACCTGGCGTTACCTGTCCCCTGCGTCCGGATCCGGTGAAGGCCGTGCGATCGCAGCCGAACCGGAAATCAGCTTTAACTATTTGGGGCAGGTCGATCAGGATCTGCAAAATAGTGGAATCACGTTGTCCTCCTACAGCGCAGGGGAGACAGAGGATGCCGATTCCCGCTTGCCGTATACGCTGGATTTGAACGCGATGATCTCGGAAGGCACGCTGCGCTTGACGATCGCTTACAGCCGTAAGCAGTATCGTAAAGAGACGCTGGAACGGGTGGCCAGCCTGCTGCAATCCGCCTTGCAAGAGGTGATTGCACATTGCGTCGCTCAGGAGCGGCCAGAGCTTACCCCAAGTGATGTGTCCTTCAAAGGTCTGACGACTGGAGAACTGGAACAGATTGCAAAGCAGGCAGCACGTATCGGTGAACTGGAAAATGTATACGCACTGACCCCGATGCAAAAGGGGATGCTCTTTTACAATTTGATGGATTCGCAATCGGGAGCGTATTTTGAACAGGCCTCCTTTGATCTGAGAGGACAGTTTAATATCGCTGCCTTTGCGGCCAGTCTAGATGTCTTGGTGCAGCGGCATACGGCACTGCGCACGAACTTCTACAGCGGCTGGAAAGATGAACCGCTCCAGGTTGTGTACCGGAATAAGCGCAGTGAATTGTATGCTGAGGACCTACGGGACATGGAGGACGAGCAGCAAAACGAGTACATCCGCGAATTTACGCGCCAAGACAAGCAAAGAGGCTTTGACTTGGCGCAGGATACCTTGATGCGTGTCGCTGTGTTGCGCACAGGCGAGGAGACGTATCGTTTTGTATGGAGCTTCCATCATATCGTGATGGATGGCTGGTGCTTGTCGCTGGTGACAAGTGAAGTATTTGCGAGCTATTTTGCGATCCTGGCTCATAAACAACCTGAACTGGCCCCTGTCACGCCGTACAGTCAATATATCGAATGGCTGGAACAGCAGGATCGTCAGGCCGCATCCAGCTATTGGAGCAAGGTTCTGGAAGGATACGAGGAGCAGTCCCGCTTGCCACAGGCAAAAATCCAGGGCAAAACGGGATATCAGGCAGAGCGTTTGGATTTTGATTTGGGTGCGGAGCTAACGGCTAGTATTCAGCGCATAGCCAAGCGTTATCAGGTGACCATCAATACGTTGATGCAGACCGTTTGGGGCCTTTTGCTGCAAAAGTATAACGGCACCGATGATGTCGTGTTTGGCAGCGTGGTATCTGGGCGCCCGGCAGACATTCCGAATGTGGAGCACATCATAGGTCTGTTTATCAATACGATTCCGGTGCGTATCCACAGTCATAA
>NZ_JCAJRU010000426.1:0-1740 GCF_059447605.1 Paenibacillus sp. N119s
ACTGGAAGACCCGATCCGTGAAGAAGAGTCGGAAACAAGACTTTCCCTGTTGGTGGACGAAAAGGCGAAAAATCCGGATCATAAGGTTAATGAATTCACACTTCGTGACGCCTTGGCACAAGGCATCGATAAATTAACTGAAAAAGAGCGTATCGTTGTTTCTTTATTGTATTACGAGGATTTGTCACTCAGCGAAATTGCTGAGGTCATGTCACTTTCTCCTTCGCGAATTTCTCAGTTGCATTCCAAAGCAATATTACGTCTGAGAGCGACACTGGACAAACAACGGGATTTGCTAATGCGTAAAGATTAACGTACGGGAGGTTACAGTAACAGTTAGACGGAAGGAGCACCCATGTGGAGAAGCAGTATGCTTTGGATCAGTTTTTAAAAGTGGTTGTCTCACCTGACAAACAATCCGCCTACTTGGAGTTTGCCAAACGTGAAGAAGGCTTTGCCTGTTCTGTAGAAGAAATAGAACGTTTTCTAAGCAACCAAAAAATAACCTACGGTCTAATTACCGATGCAATTCGCACATTTGCGGCAAATCCGGAAGATCATTTCTTCGGAAAATTACTGATTGCTCAGGGAAAGCCGCCGATCCACGGTACAGACGGAAAAATTAATCTGGCCGATATTGTCACCGGTGAAGATGCACATAAGCCACTTGAAACGGTAGATGGACGGGTGGATTATAAGGAATTAACTCGTTTAAGAAATGTGAAACGTGGACAACTGATTGCCGAACGGGTGGACCCTCTGCCAGGTGTACCGGGAATTGCTGTAACCGGAGAGGAAATCCCTTTTCTTCCAGGCAAAGAGGCGCGTTTTAAAGTTGGAAAAAATGTAGTGATCCATCCAGAAGGCGTTGCGATGTACGCAGCTATTGATGGCTTAGTGACTACAACTGAAAAAGGCAAGCTTAATGTGTTCCCGGTGTATGAAGTGAACGGAGACGTTGATTACAGCGTCGGTAACATTGATTTTGTTGGAACCGTCGTCATTCGTGGGAATGTTTTGACAGGTTTTCGTGTTCGAGCGGCTGGCGATATTCGTGTCATTGGCGGTGTAGAAGGCGCTGAAATAGAGGCGGATGGTTCAGTGGAAATTAGCGGTGGTATTATCGGATACCATAAAGGATTCGTAAAAGCTGCACAAAATGTGAAATGCTCGTTTATACAAGATGGTAACGTGATTGCTGGAGGCGATGTACTTGTATCTCAGAGCATCATGCACTCCCAGATCAAAGCGAGTAATAATGTAATCTGCGAAGGGACAAAAGGACTTATCGTGGGTGGCAGTGTACAAGCTGGTAAAAAAGTAGTGGCACGTACCATCGGTAATACGATGTCTACAGCTACTAATATCGAAGTGGGCGTGCTTCCCGAACTGCGTGATGAACTGACAGAACTCCGCGCACGGTTGAAGCAGCAGACAGACAGCCAGGATAAAACGAATAAGGCTCTTACAATATTGGATCAGCTCGCGGCTGCCGGACAACTCGCACCTGATAGAATGGCTATGCGAATCAAGCTGACATCTACGAAAAAATCAAATGAACAAGAACTTTTGGAAACAAAGTCCAGAATGCTTGAAATTGAACGAACATTAGAAGATACGAGCCGCGCCCGGGTAGAAGTAAAAAATGTGATTTACGGTGGCTCTAAAATAGTTATCGGCAGATATACAAAATTTATTAAAGATTCTTTGGAAAGAATGGCGTTTTATTATCATGAGGGA
>NZ_JCAJRU010000427.1:0-1726 GCF_059447605.1 Paenibacillus sp. N119s
AGCAAAGTGAGGTTGCAAAGCTGTTACAGGAGACAGAAGCTCTGCTCAATACGGGTACTGAGGATACGAAAAAGAAGATGACTGAGCTCAAAACAGGTATTAGTGCCTATATGAATCAAGTTCATAGTCTACTAACTACAGCAGGGTATAAGAGCACGAGAGATGATGGCTTCCCGCCATTTTCTGAATTGCTCGATGATTTTGAAAACGAAAGGGTTTTGCGTAAGCAACTGGATACCAAGGTCCTCGCATTTGTCAAAGCTCAAGAAGATATGGTAACGGTAAAAGTACAGCAGGCGCACCAAACGATGACGAATACGACCTTGATTACGAGCATAGTAGGGCTATTAGTTATAATGTACAGTATTGCTCAATCTGTCGTTTTAATTCGTTCCATTCGTCCATTACACCATATGAATGAGCAGTTGTTGCAAATGTCTCAAGGTGGAGGAGATTTGCGTAGTAGACTGGATATTACGTCCAAGGACGAAATTGGTATGATTGCGAGCTCCTACAACAAGCTTATTGAAGGATTCCGCCGTATCATTGTCGATGCTCAGGATACGGCTCGTACATTAACTATAACCGCAGAGCGTGTTAACGTCAGTACTGAGGAAATGAATCAGGCCAATCGTCATACTTCCGGTGTCATGGAAGAGCTTGCGACGGGTATGGAGCATCAGGTCGATGATATTACACAAACTACAGCTACCATAAAAGAACTTGCCAACGAGCTTGAACGGATTGCTGCCACAAGTGAGCAGGTATATGAATTGTCTGATACAGCCGCTAAAGATGCAGCAGCAGGGGAACAATCTATAGGTCAGGCTATGCGTCAGATGGAGAAGGTAAGCGAAAGTGTAGACAGCTCTGCACGTGCTGTGCGTTCACTTAGTGAACAGGCAGAGCAGATTGGCATGATCGGATCTGTGATTACCGGAATTGCCAAACAGACTGGAATGCTGGCGCTTAACGCATCCATTGAAGCAGCCAGAGCGGGGGAACAGGGCAAAGGATTTGCGGTTGTGGCCTCTGAGGTAAGAAGATTGGCCGAGCAAGTATCGGTTTCAGCCGCAGAAATCACACAGTTTGTGCAAAATATTCAAGAGCATGTTGGAAATGTTGCTTCCACCATGCAGTCTGGGACCACTGAAGTGCAATCTGGCGTAAAGGTCATGCAATCCGCTGAAACTGCATTTCGTCAAATTGGAAGTTCCATTCAACAAGTCAGCGAGCAGATTCACAGTGTAAACCAGTCTGTAGAACAAATGTCCGGTGGATCTGAGCGGATGGTCAAGGCGGCGGAACGCATACGTGAAGTAGCGGAGCAGACGGCCGGAGGAACCCAAAGTGTCAGTGCGGCGGCTGAAGAGCAATTGGCTTCTATGGAGGAAATTGCATCGTCCATTCATACTGTGGCGGATATGTCGCAAATGCTGAATGCAAGGGTCGGTGGATTTAAAGTATAGCCGTATAAATTCCCACCATTGTAAACACAATAACATCTGTTGAACCAATCTGAACAGCTGTGTTATTACTTTTGCAAAGGTGGTAACGGGATGCAACAAAATAAAGGGAATCTGGTTGCATTAGGTTCCATCCCACTGATGATGACGCTGGGTAATTCCATGCTGATTCCTGTTTTACCGGAAATCGGACGTAAGCTACATGTAAGCTCCTTTCAGATTAGCATGTTGATTACAGTCTATGCGGTCGTGGCCATTTT
>NZ_JCAJRU010000428.1:0-1726 GCF_059447605.1 Paenibacillus sp. N119s
GAATGCGGTAAATCAGCACAAGAGCAATCATAATATTCAAAATGGCGCTAACTGTACTAATGAACCGCTGAAGCAGAATCCTCTCCTTCATAAAAATCAATATAACAGCGGTACACAAGGGAATTAAAATCGGTAGTGCCAAGAGATTGCTCATCGTTCTTCCCCCTTAACACTGTCGATTTCATCGGTGCCCAACATCTGGTACGAACGGTAAGCAAGCACCAAGAAAAAGGCAGTAACTCCAAAACTGATGACGATAGAGGTCAGAATTAACGCCTGCGGTAAAGGGTCCACATAAGTCTCTGCTTTACCTCCTAATACTGGAGCAGCTCCCGTCTTTAGTCCGGCCATCGTCAAGAGCAGCAAATGAACGCCATGAGTTAGCAAGGAAGTCCCCAAAACAATGCGCAGAAGGCTCTTAGATAAAATCAGGTACACCCCAATTGTAAATAAAACACCTACAGCTACAGCCATAATCAGTTCCATTTCACTCATCCCCCCCTATGGTAAAAATAATACTCATGGTCACACCTACTACAGCTAGGTATACCCCCAGATCAAAGAGGACTGCTGTAGCCAGCTCGGTATCACCCATAATAGGCAGATCAAAGTGCCCAAAGGCGTGGCTGAGAAAAGGGGCTTCGAAAACAAACGAGCCAGCCGCAGTCAGAATAGCAATGAGCAGCCCTACCGCTGTGATCATGCGGTAATTCACTGGAAGGACTTTACGAACCTTGTCCATCCCGAAGGAGATCGCCATCAAAATAAGCGCTGCTGAAGTCATCAGGGCTCCGATGAAGCCACCTCCCGGATTATTGTGTCCGGCAAAGAACAAATACATCGAGAAAGTGAGAATCACGATTATGATAACCTTGGACATAGTTCGCAAGATCACATCATTACTGCGGAGCGGAAAAGCCATTCTTCCTTCCTTCTTATTTTTGTTGGCGGGTGTAATGCCAGGCTCCACTTGCAAGTTAATCAAAGCATAAATGCTAAGGGATGCAATAGCGAGAACCATAATTTCAAATAGAGTGTCGAATCCCCGGAAGTCAACGAGAATGACATTGACTACGTTTTTCCCTCCGGCCAAGGAATAGCTTTCTTTTAGGAAAAACTCCGAAATGGGAGCGAATGGACTACTGCCCATTGCTGCCAGCCCAATGAATGTCATCGTAATTCCTACACCTGCAGCGATAATCAAATTCGGCAATCTAAAGCTCAGACGCTCCTTCTCCTTTTTTAACTTCGGAAGGTACTTAAAGCACAGAAGGAACAGAATGACAGATACTGTCTCCACAATCATTTGTGTTAATGCAAGATCAGGTGCGCGGAAGATAACAAACAGCAGAGTCACCATGTACCCGACTGCACCAGTAAACAAAATCGCGTTGACCCGCGACTTAGCAAAGGGTACGGCTACCGCTGCTAGAAGCATTACAACAACAATGACAGCCTCATAAAAACCTAACGGAGCATAGTGGCTCATACCCAGCGACATTCCTTGGGTGCCAATCATCGTACTTCCTAAGGCAGTGACGAAAAAGCCAAATATATAAAGCAAATAATGTCTGTTTGATCCCGTCATGTAGAGATTTGTGAAGCGGTTCGATCCACGTTCCAGCACTTGAAGAGATCCATCGTACATGAGATTAAGAAAATTGCTTCCGTTCCGTTCTCGATCCAGAATCCGCAGTCGGCTGTGTCTTCTATAGAGAAGTGTCCC
>NZ_JCAJRU010000429.1:0-1705 GCF_059447605.1 Paenibacillus sp. N119s
TCACCGTTCATATTCGCCATTTAGGCCTTACCGGATATGATGTGGAAAATTGGCTGAGAGATCATTATAATATCGAGGTTGAGCTTAGCGATATGTACAATATTCTCTGTTTGGTGACCCCTGGTGATACCAAAGAGGAAATTGACATTTTACTAAAAGCTTTGCGAGAGCTGGCTTCACTACACTATTCCACAGGTCAGCAGCATGAACTGGTTGTCAAGATACCGGATATACCGCAGCTCTCCCTCATTCCGAGAGACGCTTTTTATGGAGATACAGAAATTGTGCCTTTTAAGGAATCTGCTGGTCGCATCATTGCAGAATTCATTTACGTATATCCGCCAGGCATCCCGATCCTATTACCGGGAGAAGTTATTTCGCAGGACAATATTGATTATATTGTAGATCATGTGGAAGTAGGCCTGCCGGTTAAAGGACCTGAGGATCGGACGGTACATCAGGTGAAGGTTATCGTTGAAACTGACGCTATTTCTTAATTATGATCCGTTAGCACCTGCTTGCAAAAAAATGTTGACAGTCAACAAAAAAAGCCCCCATTTGGGGGCTTTTCTAGTGTTTTGAAGAGCAAGAACAGCTGTATCCAATCTTATTCGTATTGGGCAATAAGCTCGCTGTATGCAGCTTCTACACGCTTCCACTCATCTTCGTCCTCAATATTGTAAAGCACCATTTCCTCGTTTTCTTCTTCCATACGAAGAATGATGCCATCCGCTTCAGGATTGCCTCGCTCAAGCAAAAGAGCATAAACGTGATCTTCTACGTCAAAGGTCTCTACCAGCACCATTTCTACATCTTTGCCGTTTTCATCAGTTAGCGTAAGAACCATTTCTTCATGTTCGTGGTCATGATCGTGGTTGCAGGCTTCACCGTGTTCATGTTTGTGATCACTCATGGAAATACCTACCTTCAAATTGTTTTATTTTCCCTCGTATCGTAACATGATCAAGAGTGCAGGTCAATTTGTGGTATGCCTAATTTATCGCTGTAATGACTTTTTCGGACACCAGTGTGTAACTACCATCTTTACTTTCTTTAATGTAGAAACCGACACGATAATTCCCTGCTGTTTTGAAATCATACGTAAAATCGTTTGTACGGAACCAGAAGTTATCCTTTTGCGCTCCTTTGATATCTTGGGACTGAATATCCTTTACGTTGCCCGAAGGATCGGTAATTGCTACTTTCACTCCGGAAATATCTGTTTTCAGGGTATCAATTTGACTGAACACATTAAACTTCACTTTGTTACCTTTATTCACGTTACCAAACACAGTATCCCCCTTGAACAGGAACATATGCACGTTCGGCTGGTCGAAAACAACCTTTCCACCAGAAGGATCAAAATTTACAAGTCCGTTAAAATCACGGATAGGCACATAAGTTTTCCCATCAATGACAACTGCACCATCTTTTGACACTTCTCCGTTAATAATCAACTGCACTTGGTCCTTGGCGGACTCCGCCGAAATGACGGTCCCTCCCATTATTGAAAAGGCCATCACTAGGGCCATCACTTTTCTCCATTTCATACTACGTATCCCTCCATCATCATCTGTTAAAAACCATCTGTCGTACATTTATACCTAGCTTAGCCGCACAAGTTGCGCTGTGCTTCACAAATTGTCCAAAGTTTTTACATAAGGGGCCAAATCTTTAGTTCCCGTAGACTAGATGTTAAAATACG
>NZ_JCAJRU010000430.1:0-1639 GCF_059447605.1 Paenibacillus sp. N119s
GGACGTAACGTTGTCGTAGCGTTCATGACTTGGGAAGGTTACAACTACGAGGATGCGATCTTGCTGAGCGAGAAGCTGGTTAAAGAGGATGTATATACCTCGATCCATATCGAGGAATACGAATCTGAAGCCCGCGATACGAAACTTGGACCAGAAGAAATCACTCGTGATATTCCGAATGTCGGTGAAGAAGCGCTTCGCAATCTAGATGAGCGCGGCATCATTCGCATCGGTGCTGAAATCGCCGCAGGTGACATTCTTGTTGGTAAAGTAACACCTAAGGGTGTAACTGAGTTGACAGCTGAAGAACGTCTCTTGCATGCAATCTTCGGTGAGAAGGCGCGCGAGGTTCGTGATACTTCCTTGAGAGTTCCTCACGGAACCGACGGAATCGTCGTAGATGTTAAAGTATTTACACGTGAAAATGGCGATGAGCTGCCACCGGGTGTAAACCAGTTGGTACGCGTCTATATTGCTCAAAAACGTAAAATTTCCGAAGGCGATAAAATGGCCGGACGTCACGGTAACAAGGGTGTCGTTGCCCGTATTCTGCCTGAAGAAGATATGCCGTTCTTGCCAGATGGCACGCCAGTACAAGTCGTACTGAATCCGCTGGGCGTACCTTCACGGATGAACATCGGACAGGTGCTTGAAGTGCATTTGGGTATGGCTGCAATGCGTCTTGGTATTCATGTGGCAACTCCAGTATTCGATGGTGCCAAGGAGTATGACGTATTTGATACGATGGAAGAAGCGGGTATGCAACGCAATGGTAAGACAGTGTTGTATGATGGGCGTACAGGTGATCGTTTTGAACGTGAAGTTACAGTCGGTGTCATGCACATGATCAAACTGGCGCACATGGTCGACGATAAGATCCATGCTCGTTCTACAGGCCCTTACTCTCTCGTTACGCAGCAGCCGTTGGGTGGTAAAGCTCAATTCGGTGGTCAGCGCTTCGGGGAGATGGAAGTATGGGCACTGGAAGCCTACGGTGCGGCGTATACGCTTCAGGAAATTTTGACTGTGAAATCCGATGACGTGGTTGGACGTGTTAAAACTTACGAATCCATCGTCAAAGGTGAAAATGTCCCAGAACCGGGTGTTCCTGAATCATTCAAGGTCTTGATCAAAGAGCTGCAAAGCTTGGGTATGGACGTGAAGATTCTGTCCGAAGACGAACAAGAGATCGAAATGAGAGAGCTTGATGATGAGGATGATACAACTGGCGATAAGCTGAGTTTGAATCTGGAAGGCTCTGAGGTTGGCGTAGAGTAGTTTGACTGCTGACTGACTCATATCAGCTTTGTTATATGCCTTAATCCATTTTGAATGGATCGGGCCTCTTGATACCGCCCGGTGCTGCCGGGCGGTATCAAACCTAAAAACTCAGGATTTGGTTAAGGAGGGTTGCTCCTTGTTGGACGTTAACAATTTCGAATATATGAAAATCGGGCTTGCTTCCCCCGAAAAGATTCGTTCTTGGTCCCGCGGAGAAGTCAAAAAACCGGAGACGATTAACTATCGTACGCTTAAACCGGAAAAAGAAGGACTATTTTGCGAGAAGATTTTCGGACCTACGAAAGACTGGGAATGTCATTGTGGTAAGTACAAACGTGTACGGTATAAAGGTGTTGTC
>NZ_JCAJRU010000431.1:0-1625 GCF_059447605.1 Paenibacillus sp. N119s
CTCACTTGCAGCACCGACGGCATGTTGTAGTTCACATCCTGCGGATCGAACTGATGCAGCACATACAGTCGTTTTTGTGCCGAGGACAGCGGATAGAAGCTGCGCTCTTCCACTACCGGAATGGACGCATACGTCACTTGATCCAGCTGTTCCAGTACAACGGCCAGTTGCTCAATCGTTGGTGCTTCAAAAATGCTGCGCAGTGGAAGCGGTTTGTTCAGCTCCTTGTGAATCTTCGAGGCCAGTGTCGTCGCCCGCAGGGAATGTCCACCAATCTCGAAGAAGTTTTCCTTCACGCCGACCTGCACCAGGCCCAGCACGTCCTGCCAAATTTGCGCCAGCTTCACTTCCACCCACGTCCGCGGCGGGATATAGTCGGCTCCGCTTTGCAGGCTGCCTTCGGGTGCTGGCAGGGCTTTGCGGTCGATTTTACCGTTCGGTGTCAGCGGCATCTGCTCCAGCTGTACCAAGTACGAAGGCACCATGTAGTTTGGCAACTCCTCACCCAGTAAGCTTCGCAGCTCACCAGCACTCACGTCACGTTCGGCAACAAAGTACGCCACCAGTTGGTTTTGTCCCTGCTCGTCCGCCTGGGCCAGTACGATGACCTCTTGTATGTCCTCCACTTTCAAAATTTGTGCCTCGACCTCGCCCAGCTCAATCCGATAACCCCGGATTTTCACCTGATGATCGATCCGGCCCAAGTATTCGATGTTGCCATCCGGCATCCATCTCGCCAAGTCACCCGTACGGTACATTCTTTCATAACCTACTTCGCCAGCCGCGAATGAATTCGGTACAAATTTCTCATCCGTTAGCTCTGGACGATCCAGATAGCCGCGAGCCAGACCTGGACCGGACACGCACAGTTCACCTGCTACGCCTATCGGAGCCAAATGTCCATGTACATCAACCATGTATACCCGGTGATTCGGCACAGGTCGTCCGATAGAAATTAGCTGTCCTGCTCTCTCATCCTTGGATGCTGGCCAGCTCGACGTCGCCACCGAGTTTTCAGTTGGACCATAACCGTTGTAGTACGCCACTTGATCCTTCCACTTGTATACCAGCTCTGTTGAAGCAGCTGAACCCGCAGTCATCAGAATACGCAGGTATGGCATCTGTTCTGGCTCCAGATAGACCGCATAGGTCGGTGGTAATGTCGCCATTGTAATCTGATGTTCTGTCATGTAATGCTCGAATCTCTCATAGTCCAAAATCGTCTCTGACGTTGGTACATACAACGTAGCACCACAGAATAGAGTTTGGAAGATTTCCCAACAAGACGCATCAAACGAATAGCTGGCAAACAGCAATGTATGATCCGACGTACTGATCTGGAATTCCTGATCAAAATACGTTTTCAGATTACACAGACCGCGATGCTCTAGCATAACTCCTTTCGGTTGCCCCGTCGTACCCGACGTATAGATCACATACGCCAGATCGTTCGGACCGGACAACGGCTCCAGGTTGGAATCCTCCTCGTGATACACACTTTGTGTCCCATTCAGCACCAGTACCTGACCATCAAAAGCGACTTTGTCCACCAGATGGCTTTGCGTTAACAACAGCTCTGCTCCCGAGTCGTCCAGCATGTAGCGGATACGCTCCTCCGGATACGT
>NZ_JCAJRU010000432.1:0-1509 GCF_059447605.1 Paenibacillus sp. N119s
CCACTACCGCATTGCTGCTGGCTCAAAAGGAGTTAGGTGATATCGTACTCATCGATATTCCGCAACTAGAGAATCCGACTAAAGGCAAAGCGCTTGACATTTTGGAAGCTGGTCCAGTGCAGGGGTTTGACACCCAAATCATGGGCACTTCTAATTATGAGGATGCAGCCAATTCGGATATCGTCATTATTACAGCCGGGATCGCGCGCAAGCCGGGGATGAGCCGTGATGATTTGGTCAACACGAACGCAGGAATTGTAAAATCCGTATGTGAGAATGTGAAGAAGTATGCGCCCGATTCAATCGTCATTATTCTGAGTAATCCGGTCGATGCTATGACCTATACTGCATACCAAACGCTTGATTTCCCGAAAAATCGGGTTATTGGTCAATCCGGTGTGCTGGATACGGCTCGCTACTGTACCTTTATTGCACAGGAACTGAATGTTTCGGTTGAAGACGTGCGCGGCTTCGTTATGGGAGGTCACGGTGATGATATGGTACCGCTCGTACGCTATTCCAGCGTAGGAGGCATACCTATTGAAAACCTGATTTCTCGAGAGCGTATTGAAGCGATTGTACAACGTACACGGGTAGGTGGCGGAGAGATCGTTAACCTACTGGGTAATGGCAGCGCATATTATGCTCCGGCAGCCTCGCTTGCGCAAATGACAGAAGCGATTGTAAAAGATAAAAAACGGATTATTCCAGTCATTGCTTATCTGGAAGGAGAGTATGGCTATCAGGACCTGTTCCTCGGCGTACCTACACTTCTTGGCGGTAATGGCATCGAAAAAGTGTTCGAGTTGGAATTAACAGCCGAAGAAAAAGCGGCGCTCGATCAATCCGCTGAAGCGGTTCGCAATGTGACCAAAATAGTCAACGTATAGATACGATTTTCTACTAATACGGTATACTTTTACTTGAAGAGATGTCCTCAAGCCATCACTATGGCTTGAGGACATCTCTTTTATTTACAGCGATGGTAGCAACGTTCTGTTCGCGAAGCCTCTCCCCAACACCACCCAAGTTGAAACTTTCACCGTCGTTTTCCTTTGCTTTGCCCCAATTCCCCGGTATAATAGAGTTCATATGCATTACTAGTTACATAGAAAAGCATGTCCCAAAACCTTGCAAAGATGCTAGTCATTCATTGGAATATGATCGTTCTATGGAAAAACATTTTTGTATGAAAATGTAAGAAGACAAAGAATGGGAGGTTGTAAAAAATGTTCTTTATTCACATTATTGGGTCGCTGGCGATGGGCTTTTATTTATTGCTTCCCTTCGTCGTAGGCAAAATCGACAAATTGGCTCCAAGCGCGCAGGAAGGGACAATATCAGCTGTGCAGCTATTGAACCGTCTGGCTCAATTTGCACTGATTCTTGTGCTTGTTAGCGGCGTCTATATGATCTTTGCTTGGGATTCTTATTCGGTAGCATGGATCGTTGTCGTGTTGGTGTTGTTTCTTGCCATTTCCGGTATCGCTGGGGCTATGGGTAAGCCAT
>NZ_JCAJRU010000433.1:0-1505 GCF_059447605.1 Paenibacillus sp. N119s
AGGCACAATGATTCTCAGCTCGGCGAAAAGAAAGAAAAAGGCCGACAAAGAGGCTTAATGTACAAAGTATAGCGAAATCCCTCCTGAAACTAAGGGGGGATTTCTTTTATACCCGAGGCACAGGGCTTCAAGCAGGCGAGATAAAGCAAGAGGAGGGAAGGGCCCTGAAATATTTTAATGATTTAACCTCTGAGGAAGTAGAAAGCATCTTTTGTACTCCACCATTGGAGTTTCATAACCGTTCACCCAAAAGTATATTAGCTTATGCGATAGGGGCAGCTCTGTACATGCCGGCGACCCGCTTGGAAGTAGCGGAAGAGATCAAAAATGGAAAGCATGCAGGACTAACCACGGTCATTTTGGATTTGGAGGATGCTATAGGGGATCAGCAGGTCGGACAGGCCGAAGAATCGCTGGCACAGCAACTGCTTCAACTATTGACCTATGTGCGCACAGGTATGATGAGTGAACAGCAATTACCTTTACTGTTTGTACGTGTTCGCTCTGTCGAACAGCTGGAACGACTGCTGAACAGCTTGGGCGAAACGCTGGCGCTGCTCACGGGCTTTGTCTTCCCCAAGTTTTCTTCTGATCATGGACGGGCGTATTTTGCCCTCATAGCTGAATATAACCGGAATAATCATACAGGGGTAGGAGACGCAAGCCACATGCCTGTGTTGTATGGATTGCCGATTCTTGAAAGCTCTAAAATTATTTATCGGGAAACCCGTTGGGCAGAACTGCTGTCGATTAAAGAAATTTTGGATGAATATCAGGAATATGTGCTGAATGTACGAATTGGAGCAACTGACTTCTCCAGCTTGTATGGACTGAGACGCAGCCCAGATATTACGATTTATGAAATCGCCGTCATTCGGGATTGCATCGCGGATATTATGAACTTGTTCGGACGCGTGGACTCGGGTTATGTCATTTCCGGTCCTGTATGGGAATATTTCTCTCACCGAGAACGTATTTTTAAACCTCAATTAAGAGTGTCACCCTTTGAAAATGCATTTGGGAAGCCTGGGCGCCACTTGCGAATGGATTTCATTTCAGATGCGGTGGATGGGCTGATTCGAGAGGTCATGATGGACAAAGAGAACGGGATTATCGGCAAAACGATTATTCATCCGTCCCACATTAAGCCAGTCCAGGCCATGTATGTGGTGACCCATGAAGAATATATGGATGCACTTGAGATTGTTGAGCGTAACGACGGCAGTTTGGGTGTATTCAAGAGCACCTATGCCAACAAAATGAACGAAATTAAGCCTCATTTGAATTGGGCTCATCGTATTATAAATAGATCAAAAGTATACGGGGTGTTACATGAACAACAACAATTTGTCAGTCTCTTACCCAACCACGAAAACACATCTGCTGCCAATTCTGGAGCGGTTCAGCGTTAAAATTACGGAAACTCATAATCCATTCCGTCTTCCTGTGGACAAGCTGTTTGCGATGGCGGCACGAGTCAACAAAAAGCGTTCGTTTTTGTTTGT
>NZ_JCAJRU010000434.1:0-1481 GCF_059447605.1 Paenibacillus sp. N119s
GGAAACCGATCACTCCATCCTTATCAGCTCCTGGTAACGGCAAGATGAAGGCTTTAGAGCCTGTTGCCAACAATAATAAATCATAAGGGACACATCTACCGGAGCGTGATGTCACCTGCTGTTTTTTCGTATCGATCGCTGTGACAGGATCATCGGTATATAAGCGGATATTATTGTCTTCATACCAACTCCAATCGTTGATGATAATATCCTGCAAGCCAGTTCCTCCGGCCAGAACAGAGGACAGCATGATCCGATTATAATTTGGATGGGGCTCGGCCCCGAATACTGTAATCTCATAAGCACCTGGTGCGATCTTCAGCAAATGTTCGAGAGTGCGTACCCCCGCCATTCCGTTGCCGACCAGTACTAATTTTTGAATGTAGCTCATTAGGTCACTCCCTCTCCCATGTTTATCCTTAGAACATAAAAAAGCCTGCTTTACATACAGGGATGCAAAACATCCCTCACATGTAAAAACAGGCTCCATTGCCGTTTCATCGAATACACCGTTGTATCCATCAGAGTATGAAATTTAAAAATGTTGTAGTCAATATATAACGATTCAAATCGTATGTCAATATTCCTCACGCATAATCTCGTAAAAAAATATATTTTATCACTAAGTAACATATTCGTGACGTATAAAATATCACTCTTCTACAAAATTAGGATTGATTTTCAGTTCAAAACACGCCAAAATGGTTTAAAAGTCCGTTTCTACTTCATTATGATGGAAAAGTTAAATCATCTCACAAAGTCATATGTCACATTTCTTATCAAGACCTTCAATCCTCATGCTTAACTTATCCTTCATGTTAAAGAGAGGAGGAGCCCGCTTGCGTTCCTTGTTGGTAATTCACTCACATGCTGACCCTGCATCCGAGCAGGCAGACATCATTCCCTCATGGCAAATAGAACCTGAGCACCTTTTAGAGTCCAACGGATACCGGCCCTTGCCCTGCCGCGATGAATCTGAATTCAAACAGCTCATCCATAATGCAGATGCGGCAGTACTGAACATACCCGTCGGCACAATCAGTATGTGGAGCAACAGGTTAGAGCAAACCCGAGCAATTCCGTTGCTATGGTGGTGCAGCGCGATATCCGCGCAGTCATCGACGGAGGCTTGCGAAGCAGATGCGACTGTCGACGGCATTCTACTCCCTACGATGGTAGCCCATGAGCTGAATTGGGCTCTTCATTTTAGCGCCAAACGCTTTTTTGAACGCCAGCACTGGCAAAGTGAACGAAAACAACTGACTGCTCGGCTGGAAGAACGCAAATGGATTGATATGGCGAAGGGGATCCTTGGCGAAGTAAACGGCATTCCAGAAGCGGCGGCTTATGATCTGCTGCGTAAAAAAGCGATGAATGAGCGCAAACGAATCGTTGATGTGGCCATCGCCATCGTGAAAGCACACCAAATGCTAAAAGCATAAATCTGAAAGGGGACCTGCACGTGAATATGATTGAACTAT
>NZ_JCAJRU010000435.1:0-1477 GCF_059447605.1 Paenibacillus sp. N119s
ATTTATGCACCAGATCCATCATTATCAGTGGGGGCAGATTGGTGTATGACGGAGACTTGCACAAGGTGAATGAGGTCATTGGTGCTCGTAAATTGCTCAAGGTTCGATTGGAGGCACCTGTATCCAGCCTGGCGTTGGCGGGGCTCGGCAAGCTTCGCTCCAACTCGGAGCTGGAGGCGGTATTTGAGCTGGATGCAGACGATACGTTGACTTGGTCCAAAAAGATTTTAGATGCACTGCCTGTCGTTGATTTTACAATTGAGGACGTCCCGCTGGAAGAGGGGATAGCCAATTTGTACGATGGGGGCAGGCTGGCCGATGCGAAATAACAAATATGTGAAGGTACTCCAGCTTGGCATGCAAAACGAAATGGAGTATCGGGCCAATTATTGGCTTCAAATGGCTGGATTTATGTTGCCGATCATGACACAAATATTTCTCTGGCTTGCGGTATTCGGTTCTTCGGGACAAGCAAGTGTGCTGGGTTACTCTCTGTCGGAAATGCTGGTGTATGTAGTTATGGCAGGGGTAACTGGAAAACTGATTGCCACGGGCTTTGAATACGAAATTGCTACAGACATCAAGGAAGGCGGACTGGCAAAATTCATGGTACAGCCTGTGCATTATTTTGCTTACCGTTTTTGTCGGTTTATCGGAGGCAAAGTCATACAGTCTGCAGTCGTGCTGCTGGCGGCTGCTATTTTGTTGTTATGTCTTAGCCTGGAAGGACAAATCAGCTTCGGGCTGTCGCATATCCTGCTTTACATATTGGCGTTGCCGGGAGCGCTTGTGCTTAATTTTGTGGTCTATTACGCGCTCAGCGGCATAGCCTTTTGGGTGACGGAATCGGCAGGACTTTTTTACACGCTGTCGCTGGTTATTTATGTAGCTAGCGGTACCGTGTTTCCGCTGACGATTTTTGGAGATGCTTTGGCCCGTCTGTTCAGCTTGCTACCGTTCAGCTACACCGTATTTTTTCCGGTGAATGCGTTGACGGGCAAGCTGACTGTACTGGAAGCCGCCGAAGGCATTGGCGTGCAATGGATCTGGATTGCAGTGCTGGCGGCCGTATCACGCTGGGTGTGGCAAGCCGGAGTCAAACGCTTTGTCTCGGTGGGAGGTTAACATGAAACATGTTTTTCGAAACGTTGGACGTTACCTCAGATTGTACTGGAAGTTCGTCCAGTTTTCCGTCATGTCGCAGATGGAATATCGCATTAACTTTATAACGGCCTTTCTGGTTGAAACGGCTTATTTACTGATCAAGCTGCTGTACGCCTCGGTTCCATACCGGGCAGGGACGGACATTAACGGCTGGTCTCCTGACGCCATACTTTTATATATTGGCGTGTTTACAATGATGAGCGGATTTTACAGTGGATTATTTTACAGTAATTTTACAAGTCTGCCTGACAAAATCCGGACTGGCTCACTGGACGTGCTTATAACGAAGCCGGTATCGCTGCAATTTATGGTG
>NZ_JCAJRU010000436.1:0-1431 GCF_059447605.1 Paenibacillus sp. N119s
TTCCATTGATGAGTCAATTACGAACAAATAATAACGTTACACAGAAGGAAAATGTTGCTCTCCCTTATACATGGATGATTGTAATCCTATGCTGGTCAGCGATTGCTGTGATGTCCAGCCTGTATGTGACGATCCCTTTGGTTCCTCTCTTTGCTAAAGTATTTGGAAAACCACTAGCTGAAGCAGCTCTGCCGGGAAGTATCTTTTCCTTGGGCTTTGCAGCGGGATGTCTTATTTATGGAGGATTATCTGATCGCTTTGGACGCAAGCAGGTTATCGTTGCCGGACTTCTCGCATTGACGATCCTGTCGTTATCTCTCGGCTTAACCCATCAGTATTCGGTATTAGTTGCGCTGCGCTTGCTTCAGGGTTTGGCTGCAGCCACCTTCTCCCCCGTTGCTCTCGCATACGCCGTTGATATGTTTCCCACTGAAAAACGGGTAACGGCTATCGGCTTTATCAGCACTGGTTTTCTTGTGGCGGGTATTGCTGGACAGGTATTTAGTATTGCTATCAGCGAACAAATTGGATGGAATATGGTATTTCAGATACTAGGTATGGTGTACGCGATCACCTTCCTGATCGTTCTTTTTTTCCTGCCTAAAGCTCCCTCCTCGCAACGAGGGGTCCGCATTTGGGCAGCCTTCGGCCAGTTGGGGACTGTTCTGCGTTCGTATCCTTTATGGCTAAGTTACACGATCGCTTTTGTTCTTCTGATGTCCTTTGTGAGCATGTATACAGTTTTAGGAAGCTACCTTGGCAATCCCGAATTTGGCCTGAATAGCAGACAGATGCTTTACGTCAGATCCGCTGGCATCATCGGCATGCTGCTCTCCCCACTCGCTGGACAATTGGCACTGAAATTCAGTGTGCATTTCATATTACGTACAGCTCTTCTTCTTTCCATCCTCAGCTTGGCGCTGATGGGAATGACGCACTCTCTAACAGCTATCGTGGTATTAAGTGTATGTTTTGTCAGCGGCATTGCCCTGAGTGTCCCTTCACTTATTACAATAGTTGGCCAGCTCAGCGGTGCAGCAAGGGCCATAGCCGTCTCACTGTATACCTTCATTCTGTTTGTCGGTACGAGTCTAGCACCTATGCTTTCCATTCGTTTGATGGGCAATGGCGGCAATCAGATGACTACATTTATGCTGCTGGCGGCTGTTCTGTCTGTGGGACTTATCGCCTCCCTGCTCATTCGCCGCCGTCAGAACGATCCGCTGAAGCGGGAAGCATAATACAACATCAAACTAAAACCGAACTTAAAAGTTACCTGTTGTGCCACTGCGCAGTCGGATGGTACTTCCTATCGCAACCGCCCCCGGATTTCCAGAATAAAACCTATGAATAGGGTAAAAAAGGCATACCCATCAAAATCATGTGATATATATCATTGTATTTTCTTTATAAACGAAAACTCTCTCTTTG
>NZ_JCAJRU010000437.1:0-1430 GCF_059447605.1 Paenibacillus sp. N119s
AAGTCTCCATCTCGTCTACGCTACTGTCTTCAGGACGACGTCCCTGCTCGCGTAATTTCTGCTCAATATACTGGAAACGACTTACAAATTTTCGGTTAGTGGCTGACAGCGCCTCCTCCGGATCTACGTCCATGAACCGGGCTGCATTCACAGCAACAAACAACACATCGCCCAACTCCAGCAACTGAGCTTCCATGGAATGCCCTTCACGAACCGCTTCCTTCAGCTCAGCTACTTCCTCGTCCAGTTTATCAAATACGCCTTCAATGCTATCCCAGTTAAAGCCTACTTTAGCTGCTTTCTTCTGAAGCTTGTACGATTTCATAAGAGCAGGCAGATCACGTGGAACCCCATCCAGTACGGAAGGGTGGGCTGCCGTCGTACCTTTAAGCCGTTTTTCCTCTGCCTTCATCTGTTCCCAGTTTTCCAGCGCCTCTTCGGCATCATTGGCTTGATTGTCACCGAATACATGCGGATGACGGAAAATAAGCTTATCGTTCAGTCCCTGAATCACATCATACACATTGAAGGTTCCAACTTCCTCTTCCATTTGGGAATGCAGCAAAATTTGCAACAACAGATCGCCAAGCTCTTCCTTCATATGCTCAGGATCATCCTCATCTATGGTTTCAATGACCTCATACGTTTCTTCGATCAGATTTTTGCGGATCGATTGATGTGTCTGTTCACGATCCCATGGACAGCCTTCCGGACTGCGCAAAATATCGACGATTTCGTGCAGACGGTCAAAAGAACGCCGTTTCAGCGCCTCATCTTCACTGCGAGGTATGTATACCAAGGATAGGTTGCCGTAGCCCTCTACTCGATCCAGCTCGTACAGCGGCACCTTGTGGACTGCCTCCTCACCTTCTACCCCAAGCGCGTGGCCGACATACACCTCATAATCGTCAGGATACCGTTCCATCAAGCATAGCTTCACATCGGAAGCCGTAAAGGTGTCATATACCTGTCCAATCAGCGTATGCAACTGAGGCTGGAGCCAGCTCGCATCCAGTGTGCCTGCATCCAACAGTTGAAAACCCTCAATCGGATCAAAACCAAGACGTACAAAAGCTTCATCCAGGAAACTTTCGCCGCCCAAGATGTTTAGTTCAATCCCTTGGGCAGGACAACGCTCCTTGAGCAACTGCACCGCTGCTTCCGCCACCATCGGGTGACCGGGGACCGCATAGACGATTTCGCTTCCGTCTGCCGCCTTAGCAGCCTTTTCCATCAATTGACTGGTAATTTCCTCATACACCTCTGGAAAAGAATCCTTTGTCTCATACACCGCATCAAACGACTCAAAAGCCACTTCAAACTCATCTAGAACTCGAACCGCTGGATGTTCCCTGGTTCGCAGATAGAGCGCTGAAGCGCCCCTCATTTTATTCAATATCCCTATTGTAAGCTGATCGGGATCTCCCGAG
>NZ_JCAJRU010000438.1:0-1421 GCF_059447605.1 Paenibacillus sp. N119s
CTAACTATACGCAAATCATGTCGGGCTTTTCATACTTCTTTGCTGTCAAATTGTTTTAAACAGCCAACATAATACATTTCTAGATTCACACTAGTTCTAATTGACTTTGACTTTCTTTGACTATATTCGTATTATAGCACAAATTTCTTTTTTGCCAAGGGGTCAATACCATTTTTCGCAATCTAATTATGTTTTATACCAAATAACAAAAAAACTCTCCCCATTACGGAAAGAGCTTTGCATAGCTATGATCAACCACATACGATTTGTCTAAAAAGGAGGAGGAGATTAAGAAGAACCAATTTAGACCTCTTATCAGAAAAAGTCCAATAAGAACGTTTGTTTTATCGGTATTACACGTTTGAGTGCAGCCACAGACTCACTGTTTCCTTCAATACGCCCCCACTTATACAGATTGTCAGCCTGCTGATAGCCAAGCAATAAAGTCGTCAATGACTGAATCCCCAATTCCAAGTCGGCTTCTGTGGCATTGTCAGATAAATTACTTGTATCCACTCTGTCCAGATGTCCATGCCCTTCCGCAGTAATCGTTAATCTCCATACTCCTTCATTCCAAGGAGCATATTGATCTGTCAGTTGTAAGGTCAGGCTTGTTTCCTCTCCACTCTGCTCAAAAGGGTATCTCTGTACAAAAGCAACTGCATCCACAATACGTCCCATAAAATAAGGCACTGTTTCCTGTTGAATCCGCGGATCATCGAGCAAATAAGGCAGATTATCATCTGCTGGAACGTAAATAAATTTACCTTGGGTTATCATCGAGTCATGATTTGCAAAATAAGTCCACAAAGCCCGACGTGCCGTCTCATTTTCATATACCAACTCATCACAATTTAACTGTTTATCCTCTATTTTGTATAATGCATATCCCTGAGGATCGCCTGCATCCGTGTAATAGACGGCGGTCCGATAGTTTTCATTTAGAATCCGTTCCTGCCACCATGCCTTATCTCGTACCAGCGTACCATTATAGCGCGAAGCATATGATTGATACACTTGGTTCAGTTCTGAAATATTTTTGACATCCCGTTTGACTGTACCTTTTGTTTTAAATTTAGCAGGAAATTTTTCAATCGGAATGACGTATTTTTTGTACTCAGTATACGTTTCCCATCCAAACTTACGATAAAAGGCAAAGGAGAATGGATGCAAAAATGAAAGGCTTTGTCCCGCAGACCTCATCTCTTCAAGCGAATGCGTCAACAAACGTGAAACCATACCCTCGCGACGCTTTTCCGGCCACGTTGCCACACCGGCAATGCCCCCCATATCAAAAACCTGACCATGTATGTATACCTGTAGCGGCAGCAAAGTCAGTTTAGCATTCAAGCTATGTCCATCGAAGATCCCCCATGTTTGCTCTGGTTTGAATTTCTTCTTGGCTTTCTCCAGATCCTCCG
>NZ_JCAJRU010000439.1:0-1400 GCF_059447605.1 Paenibacillus sp. N119s
TGATCAACATGGCACGTTTTCTGGAAGGTAATCTCGTATCGAGTGGTTTGAAGTATGGTATTGTAGTGGGCAGATTCAATGAGTTTATTACTAGCAAACTGTTGAGTGGTGCACTTGATGCACTTCAAAGACATGGAGCACAGGAAGATGAAATAGATGTAGCATGGGTGCCGGGTGCATTTGAAATTTCACTGATTGCTCAAAAAATGGCTGCAAGTGGAAAATATGATGCCGTTATTACGCTTGGCACGGTTATCCGTGGTTCTACTTCACATTATGATATCGTCTGCAATGAAGTTGCCAAGGGTGTGGCGGCAAGCAGTCTAAAAACGGGAGTCCCTATTATTTTTGGTGTAGTGACTACGGAAAACATTGAGCAGGCTATTGAACGAGCAGGAACGAAGGCTGGCAATAAAGGATGGGATTCTGCACTAGCTGCAATTGAAATGGCCAATCTCGGTAAGCAGTTCTAATGATATAAATGGCTGAAAGAATGGCATAAACTGCAAAGTGGAAAAGGGATTGGATTGTTAAGCAGGGCGATGACGTATATACTACAGAAAGAGGGATTGATAACGTAGAGCATAAGTGCTAATGGGGAAAGGTATTGTGAATGATGATTGGAGTAAGGCAGGGGGAAGCACATTGACAGTCGTAAATTACAAGCTGGAAACATTCGAGGGTCCTCTGGATCTACTGTTGCATCTGATTGATAAAGCCGAGATCGACATTCAGGATATCCCAATTAGCGATATTACTGATCAGTATATGGCTTTTTTGCACAGTATGCAGGAGCTAGAGCTGGACATTACAAGCGAGTTTCTAGTGATGGCGGCGACGCTCTTATCCATTAAGAGTAAATTGTTGCTTCCCAAGCCACCTGTGATGGAATATGACGATTTTGATTTTTATGAAGAAGAGGATTATGATCCACGTGAGGAACTGGTTCGCAAGTTGGTGGAGTATCGTAAATACAAAGGGATTGCTCGCCATCTGAGTGAACGGGAATGGGAACGAAGTCTGATTTATGGCAAGGAGCCGGAAGATCTGAGTGCATTCCTGCCGACCGAACCCGCAAATCCGGTGCATGGGCTGCATGCAAGCGATTTGGTCGCGGCCTTTCAGCGAGCGTTGCGCAAAGCGGAACGACGTACGACGGTAACCCGTGTCCATCGGGATGAAATTTCAGTCAAGGACCGGATCCGGCAGGTTATCGGGGCGTTAGAGATGGTGGGGACTGGAGGACGGCTGCTGTTCTCCAAGCTGATGCATGAGGATATGTATCGGCATGAGGTGGTTGTGACCTTTTTGGCTATCCTTGAATTGATGAAAATGAAGCAAATTTTCTGTTATCAGGAGAAGCTTTTCGATGATATTGTAATGGAGTGGAGAGGGGATTT
>NZ_JCAJRU010000440.1:0-1393 GCF_059447605.1 Paenibacillus sp. N119s
CATCTGCAGACATCCCCTGGAAACCAGCAACAACAACAATTTTGTTGCTGCTCAGGGCATCCAGCACACGTTGAGGTTGAATATCCGTAATCCGTGCCCGACCAAAGTCAGATTCAGTACGGAAGCCAGCCTGCCATCCCGTAAACGATACCGCTTCATGACCGAGCTGCTGAATAGCCATGGACAATAATGCAATTGAAATTTGCTCGCCTGTCGTCATCAACATATCCAGCTCACGTGCAGGCAATTGCTCATTTAATAGTTTGGCCTGGTCAATCAATTCGTCTGTCGTGTCTCCCATTGCGGAAACGACCACTACACATTGATGCCCTTCACTCTGTTTCTCAACAACGCGTTTTGCTACGCGTTTCATGCGCTCCGTGTCACCGACGGAACTGCCTCCGAATTTCATGACATACAAAGACAACGATATTCACTCCCTCAGACTCAACAGTATGTAACCTTGAGATGGCACCAAATGAATTGCACGTGACATCCTGCGGCATAACTTTAGTACAGTATAATACGAAAGTGCTGTGTGGAGCCAATGTTTTTTAATATTCGTACATATAAAAATATCCCCTGCCCTTTACAAGGACAGAGGAACCAAAAGCTGTAAAAATTATGCGCGGGACATGTATTTACCGTCACGAGTATCAATTAACAATACGTCGTCCTGATTAATAAACAGAGGAACTTGAACATTCAGGCCTGTTTCCAGTTTGGCATTTTTGGTCGCACCTGTAGCTGTGTTACCTTTAATACCTGGTTCTGTTTCAATTACTTTCAGTTCCACGCTGGTAGGCAGGTTGATACCCAGGATTTCTCCGTTGTAGCTTATGATATTTACATTCATGTTTTCTTTCAGGAAGTTAAGCTCCCATTTCAGTTGGTCGCTGGACAATGTAAATTGATCATATGTTTCGTTGTCCATGAAAGTATGATCGTCTGCACTAGCATACAGATAAGATACACCACGGTTTTCGATTTGCGCCCGGCCGATGGTTTCACCCGCACGGAATGTACGTTCAACTGTATTACCGTTACGCAGGTTTTTCAACTTGGAGCGTACGAATGCCGCGCCTTTACCCGGTTTTACGTGTTGAAAATCCAGAACTGTAAAAATATCTCCGTCTACCTCGACGGTCAAACCTGTTTTAAAATCATTAACGTTAATCACTAAAATACCCCTCCTACAGGACTGTTATCGTTATTAAACGACTGTAAATTCTTTGCTCGAATACGTTAATACTTTGATGCCGCTATCTGTAATAACGATATCATCCTCGATCCGTACACCGCCCAATCCAGGCACATAGATACCTGGTTCGACCGTTACAACCATGCCCGGCTCCAGAATATCATCACTTGCCTTCGACAGGCGTGTAGATTC
>NZ_JCAJRU010000441.1:0-1379 GCF_059447605.1 Paenibacillus sp. N119s
TTTGAGCAGAACCTGACGGATGCACATCATCATAACCAGTCGATTATGCTGCATAGCCAGGACGGCTTTGATGAAGTGGCACTGCGCACAGCGATGGATCACATCGTTAGCCATCATGATGCGCTGCGGATCGTTTTCCGTCCTACCGAGCACGGATATGAAGCCTGGAACCGCGCCATTGGCGAGGGTGAGCTGTATACCCTGGAATGTGTGGATTTCAGCCATGAGCCAGAAGTGTCTGCGGCGATCGAGGCCAAAGCGAATGAAATTCAGGCAGGGATTCATTTAAGCGAAGGACCGCTGGTGAAGCTGGGGCTGTTCCATTGCTCCGATGGAGATCATTTGCTAATGGCTATTCATCACTTAGTGGTGGATACCGTATCCTGGCGCATTTTGTTCGAGGATCTTACGACAGCCTATGAACAGGCATTGCACGGACAAGCGGCTCGTCTTCCGCACAAAACGGATTCTTTCCGCGCCTGGGCTGAGGGGCAGTCGCACTATGCGAACGGTCCAGACATGGCAGCAGAACTCGCATTCTGGCAAGAAGTGGAACAAGGGACGTATGAGCCGCTTCCAAAAGACCAGCCACAACCGCAATCCTTAAATAAAGACAGCGAGCTCATGACAGTCACGTGGACAGCTCAGGAAACGGAGCAGTTGTTAAAACAGGCGCATCGTGCCTACAACACGGATATGAATGATTTACTGCTGACCGCACTTGGCCTAGCTATTCATCGCTGGGCGGGCATCGAACGCGTACTCGTCAACCTGGAAGGCCATGGCCGGGAATCCATTTTGCCAGAGCTGGATATTACGCGCACGGTGGGCTGGTTTACGACTCAATTCCCAGTTGTGCTGGATATGAGCGCAGGGCAAGATCTTTCACAGCGCATCAAACAGGTGAAAGAAGGGCTGCGCCGGATTCCGAAAAAAGGGATTGGCTACGGAATGCTGAGATACTTGTCGGCAGCATGTGAGCAGGAGCGTTTTGGAACCGAACCTGAAATTAGCTTTAACTATCTCGGACAATTTGACCAGGATATGCAAAATCAATCCATTGGCGTGTCTCCTTACGCTAGCGGTGCAGACCTTAGCGTACATGCAGCCAGATCGCACACGCTGGATCTGAACGGACTGATTTCAGAAGGCCAATTGCAAATGACGATCAGCTACAGTCATCAGGAATATCGCAAGGAAACGATGGAGCAACTAGCCGAAGCGCTCAGAGCGAGCTTGCAGGACATCATCATCCATTGTGCAGGTCGCAAACAGCAAGAGCTGACGCCAAGCGATGTTATGCTTAAACATGTAACCCTGGCTGAGCTGGACCAACTGATCGAGCGGACCCGTGACATCGGGGAAGTGGAAAATGTATA
>NZ_JCAJRU010000442.1:0-1361 GCF_059447605.1 Paenibacillus sp. N119s
CAAAATGTCCATGCAGACGCTCAATGCCTGCTTGATCAAAGCTGAGCGCGTTATACATAAATCGAATCTTGATGCCTTCACCCGGCATAACGAGCATATTCAGATCGTAGTTAGTTTCCTCTGTAGCCACCACATTCGAAATCGTAAATTTATCCTGCCCCTCGCTGCCCAACTGCTCTACCTGCTGCTCCACCGGGTAATTTTCAAATATCATAATATGGTTGATTAAATCCTGCTTCTGCTCAGTCAGTGCTTGGATTTCATACAGCGGGAACGCATCATAGGCATTGGAAGCCAAAGCCTGCCGCTGTGTTCGTTTCATCAACTCGACAAAGGTTTCACCTTGTTCAGACTGCACACGCACTGGAATCGTATTAATGAATAGCCCGATCATGTGCTCCACACCTGGAATATCCCCTGGACGACCGGATACAACGCTGCCGAACACGACATCCGAACTGTTGTTATACTTCTGCAACAGAACGCCCCATACGGTCTGAATCAGCGTGTTGATCGTGACTTGATTTTGCTTCGCCACCCGTTCGATCTGAGCCACCAGCTCTGGCTGGAAGTCACATTCCAGATCTTCAGCGACATATTCCCCGACTTGCATCGATTTCGGCAGGGCTTTTTGCTGCGGAAGCGTAATTTGCTGCTCGTAGTCCGCCAGATACCCACGCCAGTATTGCAAGGCCGCCTCACGGTCCTGACGTTCCAGCCATTCGATAAAGCGACTGAACGGCGTGACAGGCTCCAGCGCTGGCTCATGGCCCGCGCGCAGGGCCAGATAGCTGCCGAATACCTCCTGGGTCATAAAGGACAGGCACCAGCCATCCATCAAAATGTGATGGAAGCTCCAAACAAAGTGGTACGTTTCATCCCCGGTTTGCAAAATCGAGACACGAATGAGCGCATCCTCTGCGAGGTTGAATCCTTTCGCTTTATCCTCGAGGACAAAAGCTTCCACCCGAGCTTCTCGTTCCTCTTTTTCTAGTCCGCGCAGGTCTTCATAGTACAACTCTCCGCTGCGATGACGGAAAACGACCTGCACAGGCTCATCCTTCCAGGTGTTGATAACGTTCGTCCGCAATGCCTCATGACGCTGTACGAGCAGATCCAAGCTCTTGCTGAAGGTAACCACATCAAAACGCCCGTTCAACTCAAAGGTAGCCTGCTCAAAATAAGCCGCCGAATTCTCATCCATCAAACTATAGAAGAGCATCCCCTTTTGCATCGGCGTCAAAGCATACACATTTTCCAGTTCGCCCAGATCCCGCGTATCTTCCACCAATTGCTCCAGCTCGTCCAGCGTGACATGGTTTAACAGGACATCACTTGGGGTCAGCACCGTTCTCTCTTGG
>NZ_JCAJRU010000443.1:0-1361 GCF_059447605.1 Paenibacillus sp. N119s
CAATGACCGTTACAGGTATGTAGCCAGTCCGTAAATCTCTAAATCGATCTCCTTTTTTCACAATCAGCGCGGATAAGTAAAGAATAATGGAGATTTTTGCGAGTTCCGTTGGCTGAAAGCCAACACTACCAAATCTGAGCCAACTTCTTGCGCCGTTAAGTGAGCCTGTAAAAAGGACGATGATGAGCAGTAATATGGTTATGAAAAATAAAGGCACAAAGAGCTTTTTATATTTTTCCATTTTAATATTCATAGCTACCAACATAATAAATAGTCCGAGTACAGCAAATGCAGACTGGCGCTTTACAAAATATAAAGAGTCAAAATTGTATTCTTTATTCAGCAGAGCTACGCTGGAACTGGAGCTAAATACCATGATTACACCGAATCCAACCAGCAACAAAGTGAGGATCAGCAATTGGAAATCCGGTGTCCCTCTTCTTCGAGTCTCCGGCTTCGTATTTCTCATATCAGCTTCCCCCGGTATTCGCCGCAAGGTATATTCCTCGCAGACGTTTATCATTTTTATCGTTTATCCATTTTATCATAGTATGTTTGATAGGCTTCTGCAACCATCTGGGGCAACAGATATCACAACAATTCCATATCTGCTACAATAGGTAAAAATAAAGATTTGAGAGAAACGGCGCATATATGGTAAAGCTGCATGATTGATCGGGAATTTATCAACGTGTTAAAAAGGAGAGGTGGAGCATAATGACACAGCAGGGGATGGATCAGACTTGGTTCGATCAATTACAAAATAATATGGTGGAGTGGCGTAGACACTTACATAAGAATCCCGAAATTTCTTTTCAGGAAAGCAAAACAGCCGCTTTTGTAGCGGATAAGCTAGAGAGCTGGGGAGTAGAGGTTCGCCGTCAGGTAGGGGGACATGGTGTTGTGGGTACCATTCGTGGTGCCAAACCTGGACCTGTGGTGATGTTGCGTGCTGATATGGACGCTCTTCCGATTCAGGATGAAAAGGAATGTGAATATCGCTCCAGCGTGGATGGGGCCATGCATGCTTGCGGACATGACGGACATACGTCTGTCTTGCTTGGGACAGCATACTATTACAGTCTGAACCACGAAATGCTGGAAGGAGAAATCCGGTTTTTGTTCCAACCTGCGGAGGAGTTGCTGCCTGGGGGTGCAGTCCATGTAATCAAAGATGGCGTACTGGAAGGGGTGGATGTTATTTATGGCATTCATTTATGGACACCATTTCCGATCGGGACCGCTGCAAGTTGTGCAGGACCGTTGATGGCGGCGGCCGACGATTTTTATATTCAAATTACAGGTAAGGGTGGGCATGGCGGTATGCCCCAGTCCACTAATGATAGTGTGGTGGCAGGTTC
>NZ_JCAJRU010000444.1:0-1337 GCF_059447605.1 Paenibacillus sp. N119s
GTACTGCTGGCGTAAAGCCACGCTTTTTGAGTCCATTGACCGTCTTGTAGCCTCGTGCCGCAATGTTGGAGGATTGCAGCAGCTCTATAATTTGCTCAGCCACGCCCATGTCCTCCGCCATATCGAACAGAGCATCCAGTCCCATACCTGTCGTAAAGATGTACCAGTCCGGAGGGTTCTTCACCCACGATACAACAGCGTTGCGCAGCTCGATGTCATCCAGAAAAACCGTGCCCTGAGCTGGGCGCTCTACCGGCTCTCCTCCCATCTTCATAACTAACAGCGCCATTTCTTCTGCTTTACGGGGACCGGCAAGAGCGACTCTCTTACCTGCCATGCGTTGTGCCATGCTGTTGCCTCCCTTGTAGAAGTCGTATTTCTTTCTACCAAGTATACAATTAGAGAGGCAAAAGACAAATAAGAATTACTTTCCTGCTAAATACAGTAAACTTATAAGTGGGCGTGTCCTGTTTCACTTCCCTGCTGGCCTTCTTTCTGTTCACTTCTATCCCTCTCCCTGCTGGATGATGACTTATCCTCGTTGTCGTTCCCTTTAGATTTGGGTCGAAGCAGCATCCATAATACCAAGGGCATGAATACAAAAAAAATGACCATTACCGCCGTCCATTCCCGGCTGAAATCATAAATTTGTACGGTGTTGGAAAACAACATAAACGAACAGACATAACCTAACAAACCTACGGGCCATACCATCAGACTCCCCCAGGCATGAGTAAACATACGCTTGATCGCGAGACTGGTAACGTACAGGTCAACTCCAATCTTTATAAGAAAGGTTGGTACGGTCAACGCTGCTACGAATAAGTCGAATCGATCCAGAAAATCGGTTAGCTGCAACTGACGTACCAGTTCATACGATGGATAAAACAGCCGTGACAAGATAGGCACACCAATTACCAACTCCGACAGCAATACCAACAAGATCATATAGACAGTTCCGGTCAAATGCCCAAACCACGCACTACGCCCATTATAGCTCTTTCCCGGGAGGACAAAGGGAACGATCATGATATCGACCATATATCCCAGCATACGCCAGCTACCCTTAATCACTCCCTCTACTTCCGGATGTAAATAGGGTCTCAACATTGAAAAATCCATATTACGGCCGAAAAAAAGCGGCATAGTCAGCAGTGTCACAATCAATAACGGTACAAAAATCTCCGCCATATTGACCATGGTGCTTATTCCGCCTTTAGCCATAAATACCAGAGTCAACAACAAAATAAGAGAAGTGATCACAATCGGAGTCAGCGGCAAAAGCACCACCTCCACCAGATCGGTAATAATCCTCAAATCCCGCGCAAAAATGATGA
>NZ_JCAJRU010000445.1:0-1327 GCF_059447605.1 Paenibacillus sp. N119s
TATGTGGAGCAGCAGCCACGGGAAGTGATGCAAGCGAAGCTAGCAACGCTACGCCATGTTTTTGCCAGCGGCGAAGCCTTGCCGCCACAGCATGTGGCCCGGTTCCAGCGGCTTGTGTCGAGCCTGACCGGAGCGAAGCTGGTCAACCTGTATGGTCCGACCGAAGCGACGGTGGACGTATCGTACTTCGATTGCGAGCCGGATGAGGAATATGCGGTGATCCCGATCGGGAAACCGATTCAAAATATCCGTCTATACATCGTGAAGGAAGGCACGGAGCAATTGCAGCCGATTGGGGTTGCGGGTGAGCTGTGCATCGGCGGTGTCGGCGTAGCCCGAGGGTATCTGAACCGTCCGGAGCTGACGGCCGAGAAATTTGTGAAAGATCCGTTTGCCGGCGGGGAAGCCGGATACGAACGGATGTACCGCACCGGCGATTTGGCGAGATGGATGCCGGACGGAAACATTGAATATCTGGGCCGGATCGACCATCAGGTGAAAATCCGCGGGTACCGGATTGAGCTGGGCGAGGTCGAAACGCAGCTGCTGCAAGTGGATTCGGTACGAGAAGCGGTTGTCATGGCTCGTGCAGACGAAACGGGCCAAAAACAAATGGTGGCCTACTATGTCGCGGGACAAGAGCTAGGAGCCAGCGAGCTGAGAAGTGAGCTGGGCCGAGAGCTGCCAAGCTACATGGTACCGTCCTACTTTGTACAGCTGGAGCAAATGCCGCTGAGTCCCAATGGCAAAATCGACCGCAAAGCACTGCCAGCACCGGAAGGCAGCCTGCAAACTGGAGTCGATTATGCCGAGCCGCGTACGGCGCAAGAACGCGCTTTGGTAGCGGTCTGGCAGTCGGTGCTGGGGCTACAGACGGTCGGTATTTTGGACAATTTCTTTGATCTGGGCGGCGATTCCATCAAGGCCATCCAAATCGCATCCCGTACGTTCCAGGCGGGCTATAAGCTGGACATGAAGGATTTGTTCCAGTATCCAACGGTTGCAGCCCTGGCCCCGCATATGCAAGAGGTCCGCCGTATAGCAGGTCAAGAAGAAGTCAGCGGGGAAACGGCGCTGCTTCCAATCCAGCACTGGTTCTTTGCCCAAGAGCGCGAGCGTCCGCAGCACTTTAATCAGGCGGTCATGCTCTATCGCGCTGAGGGCTTTGAGGAGACGGCGATTCGCCAAGTCATGGACCACCTCGTGAAGCACCATGATGCGCTGCGTACAGTCTTCCGTCCAGATGCCTCGGGTTATACGGCTTGGACACGCCGTGTAGAGGAGGGCGCGCTGTATACGCTGGAAATGGTGGATTACCGTGAACAGC
>NZ_JCAJRU010000446.1:0-1323 GCF_059447605.1 Paenibacillus sp. N119s
ATGGAAGGATACAGAGTTCAGCTATTTTTCCCATATTGCATAACGATCATTTTTTTAGCCATTTCAGGTTATAGCTATTTTAAAAAAAACGGCCCAAAAAAAATCTCACGATTCATGTTGGGTTCAGCTTATACCGCTATAGCGATAATGCTGGTCGTAACAGCGGGTCTCATGTATGTTTTTCCTGTATTTAAACTACCTGAACCGACAGGCGAATTTAAGGTAGGAACGCAAACTTTTCATTTCGTGGATACAAATAGGGAAGAAATTTTCGACGAAGCCAGAGAGGGTAAGAGAGAATTGATGGTTCAGGTCTGGTATCCGGCTCAAGCTAGCAACGGCAAGTACGCTCCCTTTATTCCCGATACCCCGATTTTACGTTATATGGCCGCGAACTATGGCCTTCCCGGGTTTACGTTTCAACATCTGAAGTACGTATCCAGTCATGCTTATTCGGTGGCCGAAATCTCTTCGGCTCAGACTTCATACCCGCTGATCCTTTCGAATCCTGGCAACGGCTCTTCCAGGTTCCTCCACACGTCGCAAGCCGAAAATCTCGCGAGTCACGGATATATCGTGGCAGTGATCGACCACACTTACAATACATTTGCAACCGAGTTTCCGGACGGTCGAATCACGACCAGCACAACTGACAACTTATTCTCACCCGACCATGATTACCGGACGGAAAGAGAAAATCGCGACAAGTTGGGAAAAGTTTTAACCGGCGATGTGGCGTTTGCGCTGGACCAATTCGAGCTGATCCAATCGGGGCAGATTCCAAGTCATCTAAAAGGGAGGATTGATCTCGGTCATGTCGGGGTGTTCGGTCATTCCATCGGCGGATCGACGGCTTATGACGCTTCTTACGATCCGCGAATCACGGCTGGAATAGACTTAGATGGAGGGCTTTATCGACTGCGTGACAGAGAGGGTCTGCGAAAGCCGTTTTTGTTCATCAACTCGAGAAGCTATTTCGAAAAATTAAAAATGGTGATGGATAACCGGGCCTACACAGATGCAGAGCTTACCCGTATGGGATCAACAAGAGAGTGGGAGGATCAAGTAACGGAAGATAAAAAGTTGGAGCTTGAACGAATGCGCGAAACGGTCGAGGAAGGGGGACAAGTCCTCTATATCGAAAATACGGAGCATTTGAATTTTACCGATGTACAATTCATTTCTCCGATTTTCAAGATGCTGGGCATTACAGGAAAGATTGCGCCCGAAAGAGCGGACTCCGTTATCAATGCCTATATGCTGGATTTCTTCGATATGTATCTGAAAAATCAAGGCGGAATCTTAATGAAAGGACCGGATAGC
>NZ_JCAJRU010000447.1:0-1303 GCF_059447605.1 Paenibacillus sp. N119s
CGTCCTGCCAAATTTGCGCCAGCTTCACTTCCACCCACGTCCGCGGCGGGATATAGTCGGCTCCGCTTTGCAGGCTGTCTTCGGGTGCTGGCAGGGCTTTGTGGTCGATTTTACCGTTTGGTGTCAGCGGCATCTGCTCCAGCTGTACCAGATAGGAAGGGATCATGTAACCCGGCAGCTTCTGGCTCAAGGCGCTGCGTAGCTCACTTGCGACAACTTCCTTATCGGCGACCAGATAAGCGCAGAGTTGCTTCTGCCCTTGCTCATCTTCCCGTGCGATGACCACAACTTCTTGCACTGCCTCCAGTTTCAACAGCTGCGTTTCTACCTCGCTCAGTTCGATCCGGTAGCCCCGAATTTTCACCTGCGTATCGATCCGCCCCTTATAATCCAGCGTACCATCCGCATTTAAGCGTACCATGTCGCCTGTGCGATAGCAGCGTTCTCCGCTACGGAACGGGCTGTCAATGAACTTTTCGGACGTCAGGTCCGGACGGTTACGGTAACCACGTGCTACCCCGTCACCGCCTACCAGTAGTTCACCCCATACTCCGACGGGCTGAAGCCGCATCGAGCGGTCCACGACGTACGCTGTTGAATTATGAATCGGTCTGCCAATTGGCACAGATTCCGATTGCACACCGTTGATCACATGCACCGTGGAAAAGGTCGTATTTTCAGTCGGGCCATAGATGTTACTGATTCGCAGGGACGGATGGGCCTCTAGCACCCGGTTCATATGTGGTACGGACATCACATCACCACCGACCAGCAGCTCCCGTATCCCCTCGAACAGTGTCAAATCCTGCTGAGACAGCTGGTTAAAGAGCGGTGTAGTCAAAAACATCGTGGTAATGCCGTGGCTGTGAACAGCTTCCTTAAGCTTGAGCACGTCCAAAATGACATCCTGTCTAACTAGCACAAGCCGTCCACCGTTCAATAGCGCTCCCCAAATTTCAAAAGTGGATGCGTCGAAAACAATAGCGCCTGTTTGCAAAATGCGCGTGTCAGCGTCCAACTGTGCGTAGTTTGTATTTTTCACCAAACGTACGACATTGCGATGCTCTACCATGACACCCTTCGGCTGCCCCGTCGTACCCGACGTATAAATCACATACGTTAAATCGTTCGGACCGGACAACGGCTCCAGGTTGGAATCCTCCTCGTGATACACACTTTGTGTCCCATTCAGCACCAGCAGCTGACCATCAAAAGCGACTTTGTCTACCAGATGGCTTTGCGTTAACAACAGCTCTGCTCCCGAGTCGTCCAGCATGTAGCGGATACGCTCCTCCGGATACGT
>NZ_JCAJRU010000448.1:0-1278 GCF_059447605.1 Paenibacillus sp. N119s
CGTCAGCTTGCTTACAGCCTTGGGACCAGCGACCGTGAAGACCAGATCAAGCACATTGCGCTGACCATCCAGCAGTTATCCCATGAAGAAGCGCAGGCGCAGGCAGATCAGGTGAGATACGAGCGTATGAGCAGAAGCCTGGGACTGCTGATCGGAGCATTGATCGTCATTTTGATCTATTAGCGGGGTGCTCGAATGAATTTAGAAGTGAACGCGATTTTCCAGATTGCCGGAATTGGCATTATTATCGCTATGATTCATACCGTACTCAAGCAAATGGGCAAAGAAGACATGGCCCACTGGGTGACGGTCATCGGTTTCGTTGTCGTGCTGTTCATGGTAGTACGAATGCTGGATAACCTTCTGCAAGAGATCAAATCTATTTTTCTTTTTCATTAGGTGAAGATATGGAAATCATTCAAGTGGTGGGCTTCGCCCTCGTTGCCACCGTCCTCATTTTAGTCATCAAGGAACAGAAGCCGATGTTTGCCTTTTTGATTGCAACAGCTGCAGGGATCGTCATTTTTTTACTGCTGATTGGCAAGATTGGATCTGTGGTTGCTGTGCTGGAGCGACTGGCCAGGTCTTCAGGTATGGACATGATTTATTTTAAAACCGTATTAAAAATAATCGGTATCGCCTATATTGCCGAATTTGGAGCACAGATCGTACGGGATGCGGGACAAGACGGCATTGCTTCCAAAATAGAGCTTACTGGCAAGGTACTCATCATGGTACTCGCAATCCCGATTATCAGCATCATTATTGATACCATTCTGAAGCTGATGCCCGCCTAAGGGGGTGATGCCATGAAAAGGCTGGGGGGCATGCCGAATCTCAAAGTGATTGTGATTTTGCTGTTATGTCTCTGGTGCGCCTCGGCAGCGACCCTCTTCGCAGATACACCTACAAACGAATGGATCAGGCAACAGGCGGAGCAAATGCCCAAAGATGATGTAGAACATTATTGGGACGGACTTATGAAGCAATATGGCGGATTTTTCCCTGACCAAAAGACTCCTTCTTTCATGGACATGCTGCTTCCGGGTGGTGAAGGATTCAGCATAAAAGGTGTGTTGATGGCCATAGCTGATTTCTTCATCCATGAAATCCGGGTGAATGCCAAGCTGCTCGTTACCATTGTCATGCTCAGCATTATGAGTATGGTGCTGGAAACGCTGCAAAGCGCTTTTGAAAGCAAGCAGGTCAGCAAAGTTGCCTACGCTATCGTGTACATGGTCATTATCATTCTAGCGATTAATAGCTTTAGTGTAGCGA
>NZ_JCAJRU010000449.1:0-1254 GCF_059447605.1 Paenibacillus sp. N119s
GAGACACTTCGACAGGCCGCCGCTTGCTATTCCAACAGCGTCAGGATACAAAGGACACCTTCCCCGGATTCTATGATATTACAGCAGCCGGACATTTGACTTCAGGCGAAGATATGTCTCAGGCGGCTCGTGAGCTGGAGGAAGAACTGGGTATTCATGTTCCCTTTACCTCCTTAACACCGCTGATGACCGTTCGATATGAAAGTAAAGGCACCGCCCAGGGCATCTCTTTTTGGGATCGGGAGGTCAGCTCGGTGTTTGGACTGCTGTCCAACCAGCCCCTGGAAGCCTACAGTCTTCAGCAGGAAGAAGTTTCCGGGCTGTACGAGGCAGACCTTGACCAGGCACTGGCCCTGTTTGAAGGCCATATTCCATTTATTGAAGCCCAAGGTATTACGTCGGGGCCGCACCCGGAAAGAACTCGCCGCCTGATTACACCAGATCAATTCGTGCCTCACAAAGCAGGCTACATTACAGCTATATGCCGGGCTCTGATGGAACTTCCCTCACAGTAGTCCTTATGCTATTCTCCGGCTGACATATATTTGCCGATAATGCCTTCATACCGCCAGCCATACCGGGTTGACAGCTCGCTGCCCATATCATGCTCCAGCTCATACAGAATAAGATCCTGAGCAAAATGATCCAGCAGCAAACCTGTCATCACCGGATGCTCGGTTATAAGCGCCTGTGTCGGGCAATTCTCTCCCCGCATCCCCAGCATGCACCAACGCCGATCAATAACAAAAGAAAACTTGCGCCCTGACGGTTCCTGAACTTCCGTACCAGACGTACCGGGTAGCCACGGTTCAAGCATACTTTCACCGTTGTCACAGGACCATAGCAGACGCACACCCCGACTCTCGGCGTTTTTCAACGCTTCTCGCAGCAATTCGGCTTCCTCGCGCCACAAATTCAGTACAATCTCGTGCTTGGCTCGCTCCAGCTCACGTGTCAGGCTTTCCAGTACCTTCCGGTCACCTTCCACGTTATAAAAGGCCGGTTGGGCTGGTTCTGTTCGTGGCATTTCCTTCTCCACCGCCAGCAGGGATGCTCGCATCTGCCCTTCGATTATTCGGGTCAGTTCACCCGGTGGCAGCATGCTGTAGCGTACAGGCTCTCCCGCGCTGGCTCTGAGATATCCCTGTCCGGCCAAACGCTGCAAAGCTGCGTACACGTTGGAACGCGATGCCCCTAGACGCTTAGCCACTTCATAGCCGGAAGCCGCATTTTGTCTCGAAAGCTCGACCATCA
>NZ_JCAJRU010000450.1:0-1239 GCF_059447605.1 Paenibacillus sp. N119s
AGAAGGTCACTTGAAAAATACAGGTATGACACGTCCCTTAGACTCGTTAGGCCGGATTGTTATTCCAAAGGAATTGCGAACCTCTATGGGTATTCAAGCTGGCGAGTCTTTAGAATTTTATTTGGATGTTGAAACCGGATTGTTAAGTATGCGGAAGTATATTGGTGTCTGCTGTCACTTATGCCATTCGGTTCAGGATTTAAGCTATTTCAGAGATTCATTTATATGTAAAAAATGCATACAAGATTTGAAGGGAAACATCGAGGTATGTCCAATACCTGTTCCTGCTGTTAAGGAAGCTGGAGGTAGTGAGAACAGCATAAAACGATCATCGTCGCAACATTTGGTTGAACATATTGATTAACTTGATCCCAGTAAACTTCAATAACCAGTCGCTGTTTATCTCAAGGGCGACTGGTTTTTTTAACTTTGAATCCATATTTATCAAAATTAACAAGTTAAAATCACCAAAACTTCTAAATGATATTGCTGTAAAATATGGATTTAAACTCGTCAAGATGATATATTCGGTCTATATACAAACTTCCTAAACAGGCATTTTCCCAGGCTCAAAGCTAAAAAATTAACGTTGTGAGTAGGTGTTCAATGAAGTCACATGTTCTAATTTATGATGGTTATGTTAGTTTTGAAATTATGCTAGCGACCTATTTTATGAAAACCAAAGGGGACATTGTTACGCTTGGAGTAACCAAAGATCCTGTCATTTATCTGCTAAACCCAATAAGTATGTAGATTTTGCAATTGAAATAGGCAAGGTCATGAACATTTATACGGATGATGAAGATTTTAATGAAGCCGTTGACTTTTTCAAGCTTTTTAAAGATAGCTGAGTCTCCTCACAACAATCACTTTATGCATGGTGGTATTTGGGATATTATTAATAAATAAATTTACATACATAAAAGGGGTAATTAGAATGAAGGACAAATTAAAGGGGCTATTCGTGGGCTTAATCGTGAGTATGATGATTACGGGTGCAACCGCAATGGCTGCATCTGGAACAAGTGTAAATGCTGTTGTGAAAAAGTTTGATGTATTTTTAGAGGGTACAAAAAAGAATACTGCCGAGGGCTTAATTTACAACGGAAACACGTACATCTCTGTTAAGGATATTGGAACTGCAGAAAGCAGACAAGTCACCATCAATGGTAATAAACTGTATTTAGGTAAACAGCAAAAAATTATTACAGAAAATCAAGCAATCACTATCCTTTTGGA
>NZ_JCAJRU010000451.1:0-1199 GCF_059447605.1 Paenibacillus sp. N119s
GGAACGAATGGCATTGATGAGAGACTCGGCCTCCATATCTTTTAACAGATAGCCATTGGCTCCCTTGCGCAACGTCTCGAATACATAGCTTTCATCATCATGAATGGATAAAATGATCACTTTGACATCCGGGAACATCTCACGTAGTTTTTCAGTTGCCTCGACACCATTTTCAATTGGCATATTAATGTCCATCAGAACAATATCCGGCTTCTCTACGTTGCAGAATTCCAGCACTTGAATACCATCGCCACATTCTCCGATGACCTCAATGTCGTCCTCCATATTCAAAATACGTTTAAGTCCTTCGCGGAACAACTGATGGTCGTCCGCTAACAGAACTTTAATGGGTGCATTACTTATTTCCTGATTTTCCATGTTGTTACTCCTTTCCCTTTTCCACGTTGGTTGGGATATGAATCACTATCTTGGTGCCTTGATTCTCAGCTGATTCGATCTCCATTCTCCCCTCGAGCAGTTCAACCCTTTCCCGCATACCAATCAGACCAAAATGCCCGTGGTCTTTACTTTTTTGCTGAAAAAGCTCTGGCTTAAAGCCCAGACCATTATCCTGCACAACAATTTTTACAAGCTGCGCCTGGTAGGTAATCTCAACAAGCACATAGGTAGGGTAAGCATGCTTGGCAGCGTTAGTCAAAGCTTCCTGGATCAGACGGTAAATGGCTGCTTCCATCGCGGAAGAGAGACGGTGTTCCTTGCCCCTTGTTTCAAAAAGCGCCCTAATTTTCGTTTTTTCTTCAAAATCCTGCACATATTTCCGGAGCGTCGGAATAAGTCCCAGGTCATCCAGGGCCATGGGACGCAAGTTGAAAATGACCTTTCGCATTTCTTCAAGACTGGAGCGAACCTGTTTCTTCAAGTCTACTATTTCGTCCTGAACCATCTTAAATTCCTGCTTGGCGATCATTCTTTCCACAATTTCCGTCCTAAGCACTAGATGCGCAAGGAGTTGCGCAGGTCCATCGTGAATTTCACGGGATATGCGCTTACGCTCCTCTTCCTGAGCCAAAATAATTTTCAGACCAATAAACTGCCGATTTTTGGCCGATTCAATGATCCGCGTCACTTGTCCCAATTCACCCGATAAATATTCCAGCACGACCCCCATCTGCGAACCGATGGTTTCAGCCCGCTCGACAGAAGCCTCGACACTTTTAGCTCGTTTTTGAAGATCATCT
>NZ_JCAJRU010000452.1:0-1198 GCF_059447605.1 Paenibacillus sp. N119s
ATGTAGCCGCTCGTAATGAGGTAGAGCGAACGTTGGTATCGGTATGGCAGTCTGTACTGGGCATCGAACAGATTGGTGTGCTGGATAACTTTTTCCATTTGGGTGGCGACTCGATCAAGGCCATTCAGGTGTCTTCGAGACTGCTGCAAAATGGTTACAAGCTGGAAATGAGAGAGCTGTTCCGGTACCCGACGATTGCTGAGCTGAATGGACGGGTGCAACGGGTGACCCGCGTGTCGGATCAAGGAGAAGTCACTGGACATGTGGCCTTGACACCGATTCAACACTGGTTTATTGAACAGCAGCCTTCCCATCCTGAACACTACAACCAGGCTCTAATGCTGCACCGTGAGGATCGACTGGACGAAACAGCGCTTCGTCAGGCGCTGCAACGCATTGTTGAGCATCATGATGCTTTGCGCATCGTATTCCGCCAAAATGTGGACGGTGGGTACGAAGCATGGAACCGTGGCGTACAAGAAGGAGAGTTGTACAGCCTTGAAGTGGTGGATTATACCCAAGAGTCTAACTTTGCTCATTTGCTGGAGAATAAGGCCAGCGAAATCCAAAGCAGCATTTGTCTAGATCAAGGCCCATTGGTGAAGCTAGGTCTGTTCCGTTGCAGCGATGGAGACCACTTGTTGGTGGCGATCCACCATTTGGTAGTAGACGGCGTGTCATGGCGTATTTTGCTGGAGGATTTGGCATCCGGCTATGAGCAGGCTTTACGAGGCGAGTCTATCGGCTTGCCGAATAAGACGGATTCCTTCCGCCTGTGGGCAGATCAGCTGTCAGCTTATGCGAACAGCATCGCGTTGGAGAAGGAACGTGCGTATTGGGAGCAGGTGGAGCGAGCGGGTGCTGTTCAAGAGGCATTGCCTAAGGATTACACTCGTAAGTCTCAGGCTAAACCACAGCTTCGCGATGATCGGACACTAACCGTGGCATGGACGGTTGAAGAAACGGAACAATTCTTGAAACAAGCTCATCGGGCCTACCATACGGAAGCAAACGACCTGTTGCTGACAGCGCTGGGCACCGCTATTCAGGAGTGGGCTGGCCTAAGTCAGGTGCTTGTCAATCTGGAGGGTCACGGCCGGGAAGCGATTTTGCCGGATATGGATATTACGCGTACGGTCGGTTGGTTCACCAGTCAATTCCCAGTTGTGCTGGATATGGGCGAGGACCGGAATGTGGG
>NZ_JCAJRU010000453.1:0-1174 GCF_059447605.1 Paenibacillus sp. N119s
TGCATTACGGTCAGCGATAACGGTAACGGTATGCACCCGGACAAGCTGGAGAAAGTTCGGGCTAAGCTGGAAAACGCATCGGAGGAACCAATTTGGGCGCAGGGCAGTCATATCGGATTAAGCAATGTGGCTTCACGCATACAGATGAATTTTGGAGTGTATTACGGAGTGACTATAGATAGTGAGCAGGGAGTCGGTACATGTGTCACTATCCGTATTCCATTCACCTCAGCAGAGGAGGGCAAAGTATGATCAGAGTATTAATCGTTGACGATGAGCCGTGGAACCGCGATATTTTGAAGACGTTTGGCACTTGGGAAAAGCTTGGAATGGTAGTGGTAGGTGAGGCTGAGGACGGAGACGAGGCGTTCAGGCTGGTCCGGGAGTTAGCTCCCCACATTGTGATTACGGATATGCACATGCCAGGTGCGGACGGAGTAGAGCTGCTGCAAGCGCTAAATAGCCAATGTCCGGATGTGAAAATCATTGTCGTGAGCGGATATGATGACTTTGCATATGCCAAACATGCGATCCGTTACAAGGCTGTCGATTATTTGCTTAAGCCTGTCAATCCGGCCGAGCTAAATGCGGTGCTGCTCAAATGCAAAACCGATCTGGAGGTCAAGATAGCCGAACAGCAGCAAGAAGCGCCAGAGCTGGATTATGAGTTTTTTCACAGGTTAGCCCAGTATAAGCAACTGTTGCGTCTTTATTTTAATGAACTGAATCGTGACGGGGTGATCTTAACCTGCAGTCAGGTTGTGGAGGAGCTGGAGAGCTACGGAACACCAAGTCCACATATGCTGGGCCGATTGGTGCAGGAGCTGCTTTCTCTGCTGAAAGAGCTGGCAGCGGATAATGGGCTGGATACTTCTACGGCAACGGGAGGATTTCCGCTTGCGCAGGCTGTCCTATCCTCTGTAGAAGATGCGCTGGAATTCGTATCGTCATGTTATGCTCAAGAACTGGATCAGCTCATTCGGCAGCGGAAATACAAAAACAAGCTGAATTTGGAGGAGGTACGGCGGTATATCGATAGTCACTTTGCTGGGCCGATCACACTGGAGCAGTTGGCGAAAAACTTTTTTGTGAGCAAAGAGTATATGAGCAAGGTATTCAAGCAGGAGTATGGTCAGAATGTAACGGACTATATTGTAGAGCGGAGAATGGACAA
>NZ_JCAJRU010000454.1:0-1135 GCF_059447605.1 Paenibacillus sp. N119s
TGTTGAAGCTTTGCTGGACTGGTGACTTTTGCTTTAGGAGGAGAGGCTTGGCTGCTAGATGAATCCTTGGCTGCTGATGCAGCTTGTGCGGCCTCATAGGCTTTGATGCTCATGAGTGGCGGCTCAGGCACAGGAGGGAGGTCAGCTACGAAAACAGGTGCCTTCACCGTACCTTCCTGATAAATCACTGGGGCTTTGGTGTCTGTCTCACCATCCAATACCATGCTGCTGGCTCCGCCTTTTAGATACAGCGCCGTTCCAGCTTCCAGTGAAAGTTCCTGTCCAGCAACAAGCTTTACATGTCCACCCTGAATTTGCACATTCCCGGGACTGTCAATCGTAATGCCGTTACCTTCATGCAGTGTAATGGAAAATTCACCGGAGGTGGATAGGTTCAGCTCATGCTCAGACATTTCGACGCCGCTACCTTGCACATGTTGCCATACCTTCACATTCGGCTGTCCATTTGCGTGGCGTTGTTGTCGGAGCGAATCCGTGACATAGGCATCCTGTTCGCGGTGGGTGGGCAGATACAATTCCACCTGTTCCCCGATCTCAGGCATATCGAACCAGCCACTATGTTCTTCCGCGACATAACGGGTGGCGATGGGAAACCAGCACGCTTTGGCAGGATCTTGCTTCGGGTCAATGTCCAGTTGAAGCTGTACAAAATCCTGCTGTACCTTCAGCACCGTTCCTATCAGCGAAATTCCAGTAGCCTGATCGTTTTCATACCGCGCATAGCGGATATCTTGTTCAGCTTGAAGATCATAACGGGTGCGTAGTAGGCCGTCCGCTAGCGTAGTCACTGCTCGAACCACGACCAACTCTTTACCTTGTCCAATGGGTAACGTAATGAGGTCGCCAAGCGCATAGTATTGCAGACTTTCAATCATATAGGTGACATACGAGCCAGCACGTTGTTCTCCTAGCTTTTCGGCATCCAGTTCATGAAACGTTTTACGTACTTGATAAAATACATCTCGCTCCACCTTATGCTGTTTGCCTTTAGGCATTCCGAAGAAAACCTTGGGCGAGGCTGCGGTTACTTCTGGCACGAGTACGGAACCAAAGCGAGAAGCGAGACGTTTTAAAAACGCCCAATCGGTCTCCTCATATTGTAAAACAAATGTCT
>NZ_JCAJRU010000455.1:0-1080 GCF_059447605.1 Paenibacillus sp. N119s
GGACACGCCGTTATTCGTCCAAGCCCGAAGTGGACCAGCGCCTATCCTATGCCGCCAAGCTGGCGACCATCGCGGCGATTAACTCGGGACAGATCATCTCTGATCCTGCCAATATTGGAGCCGTATCGTGGACCTATCAGGCAGGTAAAGGCAATTTCGGCGCCCTTGGTCTGGACGGCGGCCCCCTCTTTAACGGATGGCGCGGTATGTCCGGGGAAGCCGATCTGGGGCTGTTCGGAGCCATTAAAATCCTAAGCTCGGATGTAGCTGTCGATCCGATATTTGGCTTATTCGGCTATGGCTGTGACGTTACAGAAAGCAATAACAGCTATACGATCACTCCAAAAGACGGCGTCTTCCAACGTCTGCATCTGATTACCCAGAAGCTAAGTCTGGAGCTGAACCGGGATCAATATAGCTTGGCCGTTGTGTCCAAATCCAAGAACAACATCCGCCTGATGTTAAAAAATACGACACCGGGTACAGCCCATACGACTGTTGTGACGATGACCGGGCTTGCGGCAGGTACGTATGATGTACTCATAGACGGCACCAAAACCGGCTCAGTCACAGCCGTTAACAATGCTGCGACTATAGCCAGACTGAATATCGGTACAGCAGCCAACTACGATATCCGTATTCAGCCCAGTTCAGGCAATCCGGCTCCCGCCGGAGACATTATAGCCCATTATGAATTTAACGAAACGGCCGGATCAACCGCAGCCGATTCATCAGGTTATAGACAGCAGGCCAGTGTACATGGCGGCTCGTGGGGTGCGGGGCGGAATGGCAATGCTCTGCGGCTTAATGGCATAAACGCCTATGCCAGCCTGCCCAGCGGAATAGTTAGCAGCATTAATGACTTTACCATTGCCGCATGGGTACGGGTGAACACGCATAATGGCTGGGCTCGTCTGTTTGATTTTGGAGCAGGAACAGATCGGTATATGTTTTTGTCCCCGAAGGCTGTAGGGACAGGTATGCGTTTTGCCATCACTATCTCAGGGAATGGAGAGGAACAGCAGCTGAATGCCCCGGAACTGGCGACAGGTGTCTGGAAGCATGTAGTCGTGACCTTGT
>NZ_JCAJRU010000456.1:0-1023 GCF_059447605.1 Paenibacillus sp. N119s
AATGGCATGAGTACTCCCATTCACCTCTGCCAGAACGGTTCCCTTTTCAATCCACTGGCCATCAGTCGCTAGCGGAGTGAACGACAAGGAAGGGTCTACTACTCGAAATACAAGTTCAGCGACGGGTAAACCGGCAATCACGCCACTCTCCTTGGCATGAATGACAGCCTTGGACTGGTGGCCCGGCTCAATCGTCCAGCGTGTGGTCACATCACCGGAACCTGTATCTTCTCGCAGCCAGCTGCGAATTTGTGCTGTCAGCTCTTCCTGATATCCGCTAAACTCTCCATAAAGCTCGCTGTTAGATGTCATGAACGCTCTCCTCCGTTATCCCTTGCTCACGTCGCTGCTGGACATGCTTTCGCCACACGCGATCATCTGTCTCAGGGAAGTCCTCACGATAGTGCGCCCCGCGACTCTCCTCCCGCAGCAGTGCACCATCTACTACTAATAAAGCACAGGTAAGCAAATTGGCAAATTCGATTTCTTCCCGACTGGCGATCACAGTCTGAAACACAGGCACTTGCTCGTGCAGCTCTTCTAAAGCTGCTTGCAGGCCGTCTCTATGCCGACGAACTCCAGCATATTGGACCATCGTTTCTTGCAGCTTAAGCCGCTGTTCCACGACGGCTGAAGCCTGATACTCTGCACGGTTATCGCTGTAAGATATCAAAGTATGTCCGACCAGCGGAGGCAATGATTGCAGCCGCTCGAGAATCCTGCTGGCGAACACAATAGCCTCTGATAACGAATTGCTCGCCAGACGATTAGCGCCGTGGACACCTGTGGAAGAAGTCTCGCCACAGGCGTACAAACGCCCAATGGAGCTTTCCCCGTATAGATTGGTCTGGATACCACCCATCATATAATGGGCCGCAGGAGCAATGGGAAGCCAGCCTGTCGTCATATCCAAGCCATATGACAGACATGTCTGATAAATCGTTGGAAAACGTTGCTTTACCCGCTCAGGCGGTTCGTGTGTAATATCCAGGTATACAAACGTAGATTGGGTACGTTCCATCT
>NZ_JCAJRU010000457.1:0-1005 GCF_059447605.1 Paenibacillus sp. N119s
GCACAGGAGAATTCGTCCAATAAGGATGTAAACAACGATGATGATACACCCGTCGAGAAGAGAGAAAACGAGGACGTCAAACCATCAAACACGGACGATGCAAAATCCCCAGCAGTTACACTTCACTTCATAGGTGATGTGCAGTTTTCAGGTAAGGTTGAGCAGAGGCTAGAACAGAAGGGATATGATTTTCCATACCAATATCTCGGGAGTATGTTCCATAAAGACGATCTGACGATTGCCAATCTGGAAACACCGGTGACTACTAATGGCGTCAGTGCGTTAAATAAAACGTATGTGTATAAATCTTCGCCTAAGGCGCTAACTGCAATGGCGGCGGCAGGGATCGATGCTGTAAATTTGGCCAACAATCATATTTTGGATCAGGGGACGAGCGGATTACTGGATACCCTGAAATATTTGGATGAAAAGGGTATAGCTCATGCTGGAGCCGGACGCAATGCACAAGAAGCGTATGCACCGCATTATTTTGAACGCAATGGGATTAAAATTGCGTTGTTAGGGGCTACACGTGTTATGCCTGAAGCCAACTGGAATGCGGGTGCCAAACAGCCTGGTGTAGCAGGGGCCTATGATTCGACCGCTATCGTAAATTCCATTCGAGAGGCACGAAATCAGGCTGATTTGGTAATCGTGGTTGCCCATTGGGGCAAGGAGCGGGCTACGGCGCTTGAACCTCATCAAACCGAGTTATCACACGCTTTTATTGACGCCGGGGCCGATCTTGTCGTAGGCGGGCATCCTCATGTGCTGCAAGGGATGGAGCACTATAAAGGCAAATGGATTGCATACAGCACAGGCAATTTCATTTTTTCTAAATCAACGGTACCAGCCACTTGGGATACAGCGATATTTCAGGCCACCTGTACCCGCAACGGGGCTTGTAAGATGAAGCTAACCCCTTACCGAGCGGAGCTGGGTCAGCCGATCCCATTGAAAGATGCAGAGGCCAGCAAAATCTTGCAGAGAGTAGCGGCACTGTCA
>NZ_JCAJRU010000458.1:0-981 GCF_059447605.1 Paenibacillus sp. N119s
GAAGTGGTTAAACCAGGTACTGAAGCATACTGGAGTCAGCTTATTGTGGAAGGCGAAGAAATTATCGATTCTAACTTTCAGTGGGAGTTTCCTTATGGAGCCAACTTTGCGGTTAGACATGCTGCGTTAATGCGAATTGGTGGCTTTAGAAGCGCTTATGGGCGTAAAGGAAACAATTACGCTGGAGGAGAAGAAATTGTCGTATCTTTTGCTATGAAAGAAATCGGTTATAAGGTTGGTCTTAATCCGAAGATGAAAGTCATTCATGATGTGGACACCTCCCGATATACGGTTGAGCATGTTAGAAAGACAATGCGAAATAGTATTTTAACCAATTACCAATTGCAAAAGGATCTGTATGCGCCAATGGAATCGGATATTGAGGCAGATAAGAATCACCTTGAAATTGTTAAAGCTGAATTAGATCATTTGCAGAAGACTCCGGTTAAAAATCGAGATGTGGAGATTGATATCTTGTATAAAAAGTACACAATCGAAGCATATGAAGAGCTGATACAAATGAAGGAAAATGATATGAATACGCGAAGACAGTTGGCAGGAGCGTATAGATAATTAATAAAACTTTAAAGGCGCCTCTTTTATAAAATAAGGGGCGCCTTTATTAGTATGGAGCGGTTAAATTGAAAATTTTATATTTCTCTCCAATCTATTGGGATGATTTAAAACAGCGTCCGCAACATTTGGCTGAAGAGCTTGCTAGGATACCAGGGGTTCACATCACCTTTGTAGAACCATCCATTAGCATACTTAATAGTATTGCAAGGCAGAACTCAGATTATAAACAAAGAGAACAAACCATTAATGATAGTCTTCAAATATTCAGGCCTTCAGGCAGTCTGAGATTGCCTAGAAGCTTTGAAAGCATAGACATATTCCATATGAATCAATGGTTTGAAAAGAGACAATTAAAAGACTTAGTTTCCAATGCAGATATCATTTGGTTGGGGAGTCCTGTTTTTT
>NZ_JCAJRU010000459.1:0-980 GCF_059447605.1 Paenibacillus sp. N119s
ATTGGTGAGAACGGGGCCGGAAAGTCCACCACGATTAAGATGTTGACAGGTATTCTGGTGCCAACATCGGGACATCTCAAGGTGGGGGGCTATGTCCCTTATGAGGATCGCGAGAAATTTGTAGGTAACATTGGCGTTGTTTTTGGTCAGCGCAGCCAGCTTTGGTGGGACATCGGCGTGATCGAATCTTTTCAACTGCTGCGCAAAGTATATCAGGTTCCGGCTACAGACTTCAAACGCAGGCTGGATGAGCTGGTAGAAAGGCTGCAATTGCAGGATTTGTTAAGCCGTCCGGTGCGCAAGCTTAGCCTTGGACAACGGATGCGTTGTGAGTTGGTAGCTGCTTTGCTGCACAATCCATCCATTGTTTTTCTGGACGAGCCGACCATTGGACTTGATATCATGGTGAAGTCTGAAATACGCGAGTTTTTGAAGGACATGAACCGGGAACACGGGACCACTATTTTGCTGACGACCCATGATTTGCAGGATATTGAAGCGCTGTGCTCGCGCGTCATTATGTTGGATGATGGGAATATCATTTATGATGGTGGACTGGATGAGCTCAAGGATCGTTGGGGGACAGGCCGAGAAGTAAGGTTTCAATTTGGTACGACGACACAGCTGGAGCAGTTGCAGGCATGGACGGCTGATATGCCGCTGACGTGGACTATGGATAACGATTTGGCGGCCAAGGTGTGGATTCCTCTTCATATTAACGTATCAGATGTGCTGGCTAGTGTAGTGGGTCGCACGGACATTACGGATATCAAAATCATTGAAACCAACACGGATGATATCGTCCGCAGCATCTATCAGTCTGGCTCGGCAGAACGCCAGGGCAATCCGATAGTGGAGGCCAAAGTTCATGCTTAGCGTATATACCGATTTTATTCGTATCCGATTTCTCACCATGCTTGCTTATCGGGTAAACTATTATTCAGGCATACTTATTTATTCCATGAATATCGGCGTGTATT
>NZ_JCAJRU010000460.1:0-972 GCF_059447605.1 Paenibacillus sp. N119s
AGATCGTCAGGAGTCTGGAAATCCTCAGTCGCTTTCTTTCCGATAAAAAATGTATACTCGCCCAAAGCCCCATTTTCATAGTCAGTATAACAACCATAGACAGAAGCAGGTCCCTCGTCGTCTCGAATACGACCAGACACGTCCTCACTCCAGAAACGCCCCCACATGCCTGGAATGATTCCTTGGGATGTTTGTTCCTTCTGATTATTGGTGCGTGCTTTCAGCCCAACCAAACGGATACTGCCTCGATATTCCTCCCGAATGGGTCCATTCATTGTATGCGCAGCATCTTCTGAGGACCGCCACCGCTTTAAATAGGGCAGGTAATTATGCAGCATCGAAGTCGCTTCTTCTTTCTGCATCCCCTCCTCTACCATAATAGGCACACACTGCTGAATCATTCCCTCCATTGTCAAGTCTGGCTGTACAAATGCACCATCCTGGTAACAATACTTGCAATACTCATCTGTTTTATGATGTTGTGCATCCGTTCCGTATTGATCCTCATGCTCCAGCGGCATCCCGCAACTTTGACAGGCTTTATCCATTCTCCTAAATCCCCTTTCGCCAATTCGTATCAGGTATGCCACCAGTATAACGAAACAAACCTGACAACTATGGGTCAGGTTTGTTTTACTTTTAATCTAAGGTTCATTCTAAAATTCCTGACCCGCTTCATAATTAGACGCAATACGCAATGCCATCTGATAAATCTTGTCTCGCAAATGGGCTGGTTCCTTGACAATCACATCCGGTCCCAGGCTTAAAATAAATCCGTACAACCACGCATCCTCGGGAAACGGTACCGAAACCGTATAGATCCCTTCCTCTTGCTCGGTCAACGCTTCCACTCCAAACCAGTCCTCCGCCAGATGTTTGGAGTTGCGGTTAAATTGTAGCGTAAACGGTTGTACATCCCTGGATGCGGTCATTCGTCCCTCATTCCACGGCAGCACTTCATAGGAAAGGTCC
>NZ_JCAJRU010000461.1:0-970 GCF_059447605.1 Paenibacillus sp. N119s
ACAGGTAGGCGAGAAGAGAATTCTAAGGCGCGCGGAAGAACTCTCGTTAAGGAACTCGGCAAAATGACCCCGTAACTTCGGGAGAAGGGGTGCCTCGGTAGGGTGAATAGCCCGAGGGGGCCGCAGTGAAAAGGCCCAAGCGACTGTTTAGCAAAAACACAGGTCTGTGCGAAGCCGCAAGGCGAAGTATACGGGCTGACGCCTGCCCGGTGCTGGAAGGTTAAGGGGAGTGGTAAGCCCTTCGGGGCGAAGCTATGAACCGAAGCCCCAGTAAACGGCGGCCGTAACTATAACGGTCCTAAGGTAGCGAAATTCCTTGTCAGGTAAATTCTGACCCGCACGAATGGCGTAACGACTTGGGCGCTGTCTCAACGAGAGATCCGGTGAAATTTTAATACCTGTGAAGATGCAGGTTACCCGCGACAAGACGGAAAGACCCCATGGAGCTTTACTGCAGCTTGATATTGAATTTGGGTACGATCTGTACAGGATAGGTGGGAGCCGTTGAACTTTGAGCGCCAGCTTGAAGGGAGGCATCCTTGGGATACCACCCTGATCGTATCTAGGTTCTAACTTGGTACCGTGATCCGGTACGAGGACAGTGTCAGGTGGGCAGTTTGACTGGGGCGGTCGCCTCCTAAAGAGTAACGGAGGCGCCCCAAGGTTCCCTCAGAATGGTTGGAAATCATTCGAAGAGTGCAAAGGCAGAAGGGAGCTTGACTGCGAGACCTACAAGTCGAGCAGGGACGAAAGTCGGGCTTAGTGATCCGGTGGTACCGCATGGAAGGGCCATCGCTCAACGGATAAAAGCTACCCTGGGGATAACAGGCTTATCTCCCCCAAGAGTCCACATCGACGGGGAGGTTTGGCACCTCGATGTCGGCTCATCGCATCCTGGGGCTGAAGTAGGTCCCAAGGGTTGGGCTGTTCGCCCATTAAAGCGGTACGCGAGCTGGGTTCAGAACGTCGT
>NZ_JCAJRU010000462.1:0-961 GCF_059447605.1 Paenibacillus sp. N119s
CGGAAGGCTGTAGATCATTGCCTTTATAATCCTGATCGAATTGGCCCAAATAGTTAAAACTGATTTCAGGCTGAGCCTGTAACTGCACGCCTGCTTTTTCCAGCACGTTCATATCGGACAGGTAGCGTAAAATCCCATAGCCGATGCCTTTTTGCGGAATATGACGCAGCCCTTCCTTGGTCCGCTTGATCAGGCGAGCAGTATGTCCCCCTTCTCCCAGACTTCCATCCAGTACAACCGGGAATTGGCTCGTAAACCAGCCGACTGTGCGTGTAATATCCACATCCGGTACAATGGCTTCCCGTCCATGGCCCTCCAGGTTGATCAGCACCCGTTCGGAACCAGACCAGTCATAGACGGCTTTTCCGAGCGCAGCCAGCAGCAGGTCATTCATTTCCGTGTTGTACGCGCGATGAGCTTGTTTGAGTAGCTGCTCGGTTTCCTGCTTCGTCCAGCGGACCGTGACCACTTCACTGTCTTCGAGCCGTGCCTTGTCATTTGCAAAATCCGTCGGCAAAGGCTTCGCGAGGCTTGCTTCGGCTTGTTCGATATGCTGCCAGTAGGCAAGCTCCCGCTCCATCGACGCCTGATTGGCATAGGCTGACAGCTGTTTGGCCCATACCTGGAATGAATCTGTTTTATGCGGCAATCGAATGGCTGTGCCGGTTTGACCTGCAACAGCCTGCTCATAACCAGATGCCAAATCCTCCAGCAAAATACGCCAGGATACACCGTCTACAACCAAATGATGAATGACGATTAATAAATGGTCACCCTCCGCGCAGTGGAACAGACCGAGCTTCACAAGTGGACCCTCGCTCAAATGAATGCTCGCTTGAATTTCGCTCGCCTTGGCTTCCACAGCGGTCGATTCGTCTTCGACTCCGCTGACATCTACAATGTCCAGCGTGTATAGTTCGCCTTCCTCTACGCTGCGGTTCCAAGCGACATAACCCTGCTC
>NZ_JCAJRU010000463.1:0-956 GCF_059447605.1 Paenibacillus sp. N119s
GATATTACGCGTACGGTCGGTTGGTTCACCAGTCAATTCCCAGTTGTGCTGGATATGGGCGAGGACCGGAATGTGGGACGGCGTATCAAGAACGTCAAAGAAGGGCTACGCCGTTTGCCGCATAAAGGGATTGGATACGGGATGTTGAGATATCTGGCGGACGGGGAAGGAAACGCAGCTTTTGTTGCCGAGCCGGAAATCAGCTTTAACTATCTTGGCCAATTTGATCAGGATTTAAAAAATAATGCATTCCGCATGTCTCCCTATTCCGTCGGAGCTTCCATAAGTGATACGTTGACCAAGCGGTATGCTCTGGATATCAACGGCATGATCACAGACGGTGCTCTAGAACTGACGATCAGCTACAGTAACAAAATGTTCATGAAAAAATCGATCAAAAAGCTGGCTGATCTGCTGCAGGAGAGCTTGCGTGAGGTGTTGGCTCACTGTGTGGCCAAAGAGCTGCCAGAGCTGACACCAAGCGACTTGTCCTTCCAGGGACTGACGGCTGTAGAGCTGGATCATATTGTAGAGCAGACGGCTGCTGTCGGAGAACTGGAAAACATTTATTCGTTAACCCCGATGCAAAAAGGCATCCTGTTCCACGGCTTAATGGAGCCGCAATCCGGGGCGTACTTTGAGCAGGCGACATTTGATTTGCAAGGCCGCTTTCAAGTGGAGGCTTTTGCCGAAAGCCTCAATCAGCTGGTGGAGCGCCATCAAATATTCAGAACGAATTTTTATAGTGGCTGGAATGAGCAGCCTTTACAGGTGGTGTACCGCCACAAACCTGCCGGGTTCCGTTTTGAAGATATACGCTTGATGGAACAAGAAGAGCAGGACGCATACATTGCTGATTTTGCTGAGCGCGACAAAGCCGAAGGCTTTCATTTCAGCTCAGGTGAGCTGATGCGAGTGTCTGTATTGCGCACAGGCGAGGAGTCGTATCGCTTCGT
>NZ_JCAJRU010000464.1:0-926 GCF_059447605.1 Paenibacillus sp. N119s
ACCAGATGGCTTTGCGTTAACAACAGCTCTGCTCCCGAGTCGTCCAGCATGTAGCGGATACGCTCCTCCGGATACGTCGGATCGATAGGGACATATGCACCTCCGGCTTTCAAAATGCCTAACATGCCCACAATCATATCTACCGAACGTTCGGTCATCAGACCCACCAGCCGATCCTTCGTCACGCCTTGACTGCGCAAGGTACGAGCCAGACGATTCGCACGTTCATTCAGCTCGCGATAAGTTAGCTGCTCTCCTTCAAAGTATAACGCTGGCTGTTCCGGTGTCTGCACTGCTTGTGCTTCGAACAAGCCATGGATCGTTTGCTCACTTGGATACTCGGCAGCTGTATCTCCCCATACGCGGAGAATTTGCTCGCGTTCCTGCTCGCTTAGTACATCCAGCTCCTGCACTCGAATGTTCGGATTCGCTACTACTTGCTCCAGTAGCTGTATCAGATGGCCCTGCGTCCGTTCCACCGCTTCCCGATCATATAACTTCGCATTGTATTCGAATCGGATTTTCATCGCTTCCTGCGGCATCACGAGCAGATTGAAATCATAGTTCGTTTGTTCAATCATGCCTGCATTGCGGATTACAAAATCCGACGCTGCACCTTCGCCAAGCTGCTCGACCTGCTCTTCCACCGGATAGTTTTCAAACACGATAATGTGGTTGATCAGCTCTTGTTTTTGCTCGGTCAAGGCTTGAATTTCATACAGCGGATACGTTTCATAATCTTGAGAAGCCAGCGCCTGCTGCTGATTCGCTCTGATCAGGTCGGCAAAGGTGTCCTCAGCCTGGCTGCGGATACGAATTGGGATGGTGTTAATGAACAAGCCCACCATATTTTCGATCCCCGAAATCTCAGCCGGGCGACCCGATACGACACCGCCAAAGACGGCATCGTCACTACCGTTGTACTT
>NZ_JCAJRU010000465.1:0-920 GCF_059447605.1 Paenibacillus sp. N119s
CTTAAACATGTAACCCTGGCTGAGCTGGACCAACTGATCGAGCGGACCCGTGACATCGGGGAAGTGGAAAATGTATATGCACTGACCCCGATGCAAAAAGGTATGTTGTTCCATAGTCTGATGGATGCAGCGTCCGGGGCTTATTTTGAACAAACGACCTTTGATCTACATGGACGCTTCCAAGCGGATATTTTCCAAGATAGCTTAAATCAACTGGCACAGCGGCATGAGATCTTTAGAGCCAATTTCATCAGCGGCTGGCAGGATGAGCCCGTGCAAGTGATTTTCCGCCGTAAGGAAGTCGGTTTCAGATATGAAGATGTGCGTCATTTGGACGATCAGAAACGTGACGCGTATGTGCAGGAATTTATTCGCCAGGACAAGGCAGCCGGGTTCAATTTGTCCCGGGATGCGTTGATGCGCGTGGCGATTTTACGGACCGGTGATGAGGATTATTACTTTGTATGGAGCTCTCACCACATTTTGATGGATGGCTGGTGTGTGGCGCTGGTAACAGATGAGGTGTTTGAGGCTTATTTTGCAGCCGTGGAGCGTCGAGCACCAAAGCTCGCGCCTGTCACTCCATACAGTCAGTATATTGCGTGGCTGGAAGCCCAGGATGTAGAAGCAGCAGCCTCCTACTGGAAGGAATATTTGCTGGGCTATGATCAGCAAACGTCAATTCCAACTGGAAAAGTAGGTGCGAAAGCAGACGGTGAACAATTTGAGCATGTACTGTGCGATTTGGGCCAAGATTTGACGGGACGTCTGGAAATGGTGGCCAAACAGTACCACGTGACCGCAAATACGTTACTGCAAACCGCCTGGGGCTTATTGCTTCAGAAGTACAACGGTAGTGACGATGCCGTCTTTGGCGGTGTCGTATCGGGTCGCCCGGCTGAGATTTCGGGGATCGAAAA
>NZ_JCAJRU010000466.1:0-904 GCF_059447605.1 Paenibacillus sp. N119s
GAGGTAGATAGGTTGGGGGTGGAAGTGCAGTAATGCATGGAGCTGACCAATACTAATCGGTCGAGGGCTTATCCTAAGATAAGATGCAATGGAGTTTCGGATCCAGTTTTCAGGGTGTAACACCTTGGAATTATGTTTGATATTTAAATTCACTTTGTTGATAATTTGAATATCTTGTAGAATAATACTAAGCGAGTCCGTTTATTTGGAGAGATACCCAAGTGGCTATAAGGGGACCCTCTGCTAAGGGGTTAGACTGCGTAAGTGGTGCGAGGGTTCGAATCCCTCTCTCTCCGCCATTTAGGACAAGCTAGTAAATTATTATGTTATGGCGGTGTAGCTCAGCTGGCTAGAGCGTACGGTTCATACCCGTGAGGTCGGGGGTTCGATCCCCTCCGCCGCTACCATACATACCCAGGAGGCTTAGCTCAGCTGGGAGAGCATCTGCCTTACAAGCAGAGGGTCGGGGGTTCGATCCCCTCAGCCTCCACCATTGTGCCGGTGTAGCTCAACTGGTAGAGCAACTGACTTGTAATCAGTAGGTTGGGGGTTCAAGTCCTCTCGCCGGCACCATTTTTTTTGAAAAATATAGGGAACTGTGGTGTAGAGGCCTAACATGCCTGCCTGTCACGCAGGAGATCGCGGGTTCGAATCCCGTCAGTTCCGCCATTTTTCAATTTAGTATTTTGACGTACTAAAGTGGGAAGGGGTACCCCTCCGCACTTTATTTTTTTGTTAATGGATATGGCTCGGTAGCTCAGTCGGTAGAGCAGAGGACTGAAAATCCTCGTGTCGGCGGTTCGATTCCGTCCCGAGCCACCTTTATATGGAGGATTAGCGAAGTGGCCAAACGCATCAGACTGTAAATCTGCTCCCTTACGGGTTCGGTGGTTCGAATCCATCA
>NZ_JCAJRU010000467.1:0-841 GCF_059447605.1 Paenibacillus sp. N119s
TCCTGCACGTTTGGAGCCTTCTTAACGCTGGCTTCTATTTTGCTATGGTTAAATTAGGTTTGAAGACACGCTCTAGTCTATTTTCAAATTGACTGGATACTGCATGATTAAGGCAAAATAGCAAAAGAGCGCACCGGAAATCCGGGAGAATCCTGAATGCTCGGAACAATATTATAAATGACTGCACCCGTCGGGGGCAGCTTGTCCAAATTCTTCAGCACCTCAACTTGATACCGATCCTGCTCTAATATGTAGTATTCTCCTACCAGCTTGCCCGCTTTTCGATAAGCTATAGAGGAGTCAGTATCCAGTGTTTCATGTCCGATCGCAGCGACATTTCGTTCCTCTACCAAAAAGCGCAGCGCATCCAGCGACCAACCCGGGCAATGTGCGTCTCCGGCGGTGTCTTTGTTCGAGAAGGCATCAGGGTCAGGCCAACGCTTGCTCCAATCACTGCGAAAGGCGACAAAGGACTGATCGGCAATGCGTCCGTGCTCTTTTTCAAAATCCAGAATATCAGCAACCGTAAGCTCATAGTCGGAATGGGCTGCCACGGCTGCTGAACGGTCGATGACAACGAGCGGCAAAACTAGCTCCTTCAACAAAAGCTCATGTAAATAACGTTTACCCTTCACAAAATGAACGGGAGCATCGATATGAGTTCCATACTGCCCTGGAAAGCAATATTGTTTTACAAAAAAGCCATCGTCATGGGTAAACAGGGTATCTACCTGAACATTATCAAAAACCGGAAAATGAGGGATTTCGGGATAAAAGGCGTGAGACAAGTCCACCCACTCTTTTTGCTTCAACAACTTCAAGATATCTGCTAAATGCTCTG
>NZ_JCAJRU010000468.1:0-839 GCF_059447605.1 Paenibacillus sp. N119s
AGACGAGTTTCGCTCGTTGTCATTTGTCACGGTTTTGTGGGCAATCGTATCGGAGTAGATCGATTGTTCGTCAAGACGGCGCGTGAATTGGCCGAAGGGGGATATTTTGTACTGCGCTTTGACTTTGCCGGTTGTGGAGAAAGCACGGGTGAATATGGCAAGCAGGGGCTAGAGTCCATGATCAATCAGACACGTACCGTGTTGGATTACGCTGTGAATTGCGCGGACATTGACCCGACTAAGGTAACGCTGATCGGTCACAGTTTGGGGGGCGCGGTTGCCCTTCTCACAGCCGTTCGGGATAAAAGAGTACAAAACCTGGTCCTTTGGTCAGCCGTTGGCTATCCGTTCAACGATATCGTCAAAATAACGGAGCGAAGCGTGTATGATGAGTCTGTTAAAACCGGTCATGCAGACTATTTGGGATATAAATTCACACCTACTTATTTTGAGTCGTTAGCCCAATTCCAACCGTTCCAGGAGGCCGTTAAATTTAACGGTGATGTACTTGTTATTCATGGCACCTCGGATGATATCATTCCTGTGGATTATGCATTTCTGTTTCAAAAGGTATTCTGGATGCGTCCAGAGGGACGCTGTGATAAGGAAATTATTTTCCAGGGAGATCACACGTTTTCATCGGGGAAAGAGCGGCAACAGCTGATTGACCGCACACTGGAATGGCTGGATGAACAGGAACATATTCAACGGGATTGGCAGCACTGGATGATCTGATTTCAGGGTGTAACGCATTGTATTGGAAATTGCGCCTCCGCCGGAGTAAAATAAAAGAGTAACACTATACTGGCGTGTGGAGGTTGGCAGCGATGACATTACCC
>NZ_JCAJRU010000469.1:0-835 GCF_059447605.1 Paenibacillus sp. N119s
CAATAAAGCCACATAAGAAGCAAGTACAAACTTGATCAGCTTCAAGATTTCATCCGGATTTGTCGTAGCTACCACTTTCGTGATCAGTGCTAAAATACCATAAGGCGTTAATCTCAGCACTAGCGTTACAATCCGCATCACTACAGCGTATACTGCGTCGATCACTTTGCGGAAAGTTTGCGCCTGCTCCGGTTTTTTACGATCCAAACCGAGTACTGCTACCCCAATAAAAGCCGAGAAGATAACCACGGCCAAGGTCGATGTACGGCGTGCCCCCGTCATATCTTCAAAAGGATTCGAAGGAATAAACTCCAATACCTGCTGTGGAATGGTCATATCCTGGACTGTTCCCAGACGTTCTTCCATCTTCAGGCCCTGCGCTTGCTCCTTGTCCCCTTTTTGAATTTCAATTGCTTTTAGATCAAAAGACAGACTGGTTACAATACTTACTGAAGCAGCAATTGCCGTTGTAATCAGTAGTACTGCAATAATGGACACGCTTATTTTGCCAAGGTTCTGTCTTCCCTTTAGATTCATAATAGCTGAAATAATCGACACCATGATCAGCGGAATAACGACCATTTGCAGCAAACGGACATAACCATTACCTGCAAGGTTGAACCAATCGACCGATTTGGTAATGACCTCTGAGCTGGCCCCATAAGCGTATTGAAGAATAGCCCCGTAGATCAGTCCGAAGCCGAGCCCGGTAAATACTCTTTTTGTAAAAGAGATGCGCTTTTTCTGCATCCAGACCAACACGCCGAGCAGTGCAAGCAGCACGATGACATTCAAAATAATAAAGAAGGTATCCATATATCATTTCCTCCAAACT
>NZ_JCAJRU010000470.1:0-834 GCF_059447605.1 Paenibacillus sp. N119s
TATCAGCCAATAGTCCAGATGAGCTTTAATTAAACCAAGCCATAAAGTTTGGTATAAGAAAAGCTAACTGCTAGCTCGCTTGATTGAAGAAGCTTTTACTTATACTACAACGAAGCAAGGAAAGCTTCAGGCCATTCGGTTTGAAGCTTTCCTTGCTTCGTTTATAACTCAAAGGAGAAATGATATTTGTGAAAAAGAAAAAAATATTTTTTTTGTCAGTCTTATCTATTAGTTTGTTGGGGGTTGTTGTTGTGCCGAGTATGATCTGTGCAAGTTCAGATACGTCTGATCCTACAAATACATCCAGTATTGCGACCAAAAATGCTGGTAAATCAACTATTAGTGACCATGTCATAACTCCTCAAAAATCAAGAGATGTTTTTGATGACACGTTCGACAGAAAGGACCCAGTGTCACGTTTTGTATTAGATCCTGGATACGGGCATCTTAAAATTTTTGCCAAAAATAGAGGCAGTTCAACCATCACCTTTAGCCTGGTCCATACAGATAGTGGAAAACAATATATTGTTAAGACTATTGGCGCTCATAAAAAATTGCTCTGGGAGAGTGTGAATTCTTTTTCACAAGGGTTGCGCTCAGGAAATTATGAAATACAATGGAGAGCTAACGGCGACATTGTGCATGTCACAACATGGGGCGTGTCGGGAACTGGTTTTGCAAATACTTCCACTACGGCGACCCAAGATGCTGGTAAAACAACTACTGGTGACCATGTAATCACTCCGCAAGCTACCGATGGACAAATTGTCGATCGTCCAGTAGCTGGATTAAATGATTCTTCTGATTTTGACGTTAGACCAGATTATGGATATG
>NZ_JCAJRU010000471.1:0-827 GCF_059447605.1 Paenibacillus sp. N119s
GTCAAAATCCGCGGGTACCGGATTGAGTTAGGCGAGATTGAAACCGCGATCCAGCAGGTGCCGGGTGTGCGTCAAGCCGTAGTCATCGACCGGACGGACGAGCGTGGGCACAAGTATTTGTGCGGATACCTCACGGGAGAAACTGAGCTGCGGATCGAGGAAGTGCAGGCCGCACTGGAAGCCGGGCTGCCAGCACACATGGTGCCTGCACGTCTGATACGACTGGAGACGATCCCGCTGACGAGCAACGGCAAAATCGACCGTAAGGCCTTGCCGGAGCCGGAAGGCAGCATCCATACGGGAGCAGCCTATGTGGCCCCGCATACGAAGGTGGAGCAGGTACTGGTTGCGGTATGGGCCGGAGTGCTGGGCGTGGAAGCCGTGGGCACGCAGGATAACTTCTTCGAGCTGGGCGGCGATTCGATTAAGGCCTTGCAAGTCTCGTCCCGTTTGCTGCAAGCAGGTTACCGACTGAACATGAAGGATCTGTTCAGTCATCCAACGGTAGCATCGCTCAGTCCGCTGCTTCGTACCGATGGCAAGATGGCCAGTCAGGAAGAAGTCGTAGGCCAGGTGGAACTGACACCTATTCAGCGGTGGTTCTTCGAGCAGCAGCCGGCTGACCTGCACCACAGTAACCAGGCCATGATGCTGTACCGAGCCGGGCGCTTTGATGTTGACGCGCTGCGCCGTACGATGGACCGTATTGTCCAGCATCATGACGCACTGCGCACGGTATTCCGTGAGACGGAGCAGGGTTATGTCGCTTGGAACCGCAGCGTAGAGGAAGGCGAACTATACACGCTGGACATTGTAGATGTCAGCGG
>NZ_JCAJRU010000472.1:0-808 GCF_059447605.1 Paenibacillus sp. N119s
GTACATTTGTCCTTCATAACGATCCTGTACTTCTTGGAGCGACAAACCGGAACACTGGCTGTAAATGCTCATTAGATTACTAATCTCCGGTTTATTGGCCGGATCATATTTAACTTCACTGCCCGAATCGGTAGTGGCGCGGCTGATTTTTTTGCGTATAACTTTCGGATCGTCCAGCAGCGCAATAAAACTGCCTGCATTCGGGTTGCTCTTGCTCATTTTTTTGGATGCATCATCCAAGGACATAATTCTTGCCCCTACTTCAGGGATATACGGCTCGGGAATCGTAAAATAATCTCCATAACGATGATTAAAACGGCCCGCCAAATCCCGTGTCAGCTCCAGATGCTGTTTCTGGTCGTCGCCTACTGGGACAAGATCTGCATTGTAGAGCAAAATGTCAGCTGCCATCAACGACGGATATACGAACAGCCCTGCTCCTACGGAATCCTTGCCAGCAGCCTTATCTTTAAACTGAGTCATACGCTCCAGCTCGCCCATATTCGTCAGTGTCGTCATCAACCATCCCAGCTCAGCGTGCTGAGGAACATGGGATTGTAAAAAGACGTTGGACTTCTCTGGGTTAATACCCGCTGCGATAAATAATGCCGCCACCGCCTCCGACTGCTCGCGTAATTGAGCTGGTTCCTGCGGTACGGTAATCGCATGAAGATCTGGAACCATAAAGTAACATTGGTGATCCTCTTGCAATTTGACAAAGTTTTTCATAGCGCCGATGTAATTGCCCAATGTAAGTTGTCCACTAGGCTGAATACCTGAAAGTACAGTTTTCATCTTTTTCTCCTCC
>NZ_JCAJRU010000473.1:0-794 GCF_059447605.1 Paenibacillus sp. N119s
AGATATTTTGGCAGCAGTCACGACCTCATCCGCCAATTTATCGGATGTAACGGACGCATCCTGTAATGCATCGGTCGATATGGCTCGGGATGCGATATGCTCTCCCTGAATGGTTCCAGTATGCAGATGATGCGACTGGATCGATTCTGGAGAAATATGTCCGGACTTTACTGCCCCCTCGGCCAGCGCGGTGTCCTGTACTGCTCCAGCTGCCAGATGCTGGGTGTGGACCGACTGTGCAGACAAATGTGAAGGACCCACGCTGCCTTCCGCCAAATTCGTCCCTTGCACCGAGCGCGCTGCGAGCTTCTCCGAGGTGACGCTTTCCGCTTGTAGCGCACGACTAGACACGCTATCTGGAGCCAGATGGCTCGCAAGTACAGCCGAAGACTGCAAGTGGGCTGAGGTGACACTTTCCGGGGACAGATGGCTAGACTGGATCGTCCCTTCTGCCAAATGATTGGCTTGCACCGCTTCATCTGTAATGTGCCACGGCTGTACCGAGTGCACTGACAGCTTAGCGGCAGTCACACCCTCATCCGCCAATTTATCAGACGTCACGGACGCATCCTGTAATGCATCGGTCGATATGGCCTGGAATGCGATGTGTTCGTCCTGAATGGTTCCGTTTTGCAAGTGCTGCGGCTGGATCGATTCGGGGGCAATGTGTACCGACTTCACTGCTCCCTCGGCTAGCGCGGTATCCTGCACTGCGCCGGCTGCCAAATGCTGGGTGTGGACCGACTGTGCGGACAAATGCGACGGACCGACGCTATCTTCCGCCAGATTCGTCC
>NZ_JCAJRU010000474.1:0-781 GCF_059447605.1 Paenibacillus sp. N119s
CATTAAATGAGTACACGATATGAAATTCAAGATCAACAATGGCGGCAGATTCAAGATCTTTTTCCACCTGAACGAAAACCACAAGGAGGACGTCCTGCATTGGACAATCGAATCATGTTGAATGCCATGCTATGGGTGGCCCGTTCAGGCGCCCCTTGGCGTGATTTGCCCGATTTCTTTCCCCATTGGAAATCTGTCTACACTCGCTTTCGACGCTGGCAGAAAGCAGGGATTTGGGATGAAGTGTTAAAACACGTTTCGCTGGATTCCGATGAGGAAAGCGTGATGGTTGATGCTACGATTGTACGAGTTCACCAGCATGGATCAGGCGCAAAAGGGGGCAAAGCAAGCAAGCGATCGGGCGTTCCCGTGGCGGATTAAGTACCAAAATTCATGCTGTGGTGGATGCGTTAGGCAACCCACTTCGCTTCGAATTAACCGGAGGCGAGGCGCATGATTCCTTCCATGGATACGAAATGCTTAAAGCCATGAAACTGACCATGAAGCACGTCTTAGCCGATCGCGCTTACGATACGAATGCGATCCGGGCCTTTTTGGAAGAACAACGGGCCATCCCCGTGATTCTGGGTAAGAAAAACCGCCGAGTGCCCCCGAAATATGATCGGGACATCTATAAAGAACGACACTTAGTAGAATGTTTCTTCAATAAAGTAAAAAAATACCGTCGTCTGGCGACTCGCTATGATAAATTAGCGTGTACGTTCAAGGCATTTTTGACCTTGGCATCCATTGTAGTGTGGCTTGCTTAAGTTTGAAGACA
>NZ_JCAJRU010000475.1:0-766 GCF_059447605.1 Paenibacillus sp. N119s
TGTAGCGCACGACTGGACACACTATCTGGAGCCAGATGGCTCGCAAGTACAGCCGAAGACTGCAAGTGAGCTGAGGTGACACTTTCTGGTGACAGATGGCTCGACTGAACGACTTCTTCTGCCAAATGATGGGCCTGCACCGCTTCATCCGTGATATGCCATGGCTGTACGGAATGTGGAGATATTTTGGTAGCAGTCACGACCTCATCCGCCAATTTATCAGACGTAACGGACGCATCCTGTAATGCATCGGTCGATATGGCCCGGGATGCAATATGCTCACCCTGAATGGTTCCAGCGTGCAGATGGTGCGGCTGGATCGATTCCGAGGCAATGTGTACCGACTTCACTGCTCCCTCGGCCAGCGCTGTGTCCTGTACTGCTCCGGCCGCCAAATGCTGGGTGTGCACCGACTGTGCAGACAAATGTGAAGGACCCACGCTGCCTTCCGCCAGATTCGTTCCTTGCACCGAGTGGGCTGCCAACTTCTCCGAGGTGACACTTTCCGCTTGTAGCGCACGACTAGACACGCTATCTGGAGCCAGATGGCTCGCCAGTACAGCCGAAGACTGCAAGTGAGCTGAGGTAACAGATTCTGGTGACAGATGGCTCGACTGAACGACTTCTTCTGCCAAATGATGGGCCTGCACCGCTTCATCCGTGATATGCCATGGCTGTACGGAATGTGGAGATATTTTGGCAGCAGTCACGACCTCATCCGCCAATTTATCGGATGTAACGGACGCATCCTGTAATGCATCGGTCG
>NZ_JCAJRU010000476.1:0-761 GCF_059447605.1 Paenibacillus sp. N119s
TCGTATGGAAACCTTATTTTGGTGGTTGTTGGCAGGAGGCGCAATCTTTACTGTGGTCAGTGTGTTGATCGGGGATGTACTCGGTAGCTGGCTGCATGGGGCATTGGAGCTACCGGGACTTGATTGGTTTAGACCTGTCGTTCTGCTTGGGGCTTTGACTGCTTTTGGCGGAGCTGGGGTACTACTTACAAAGTATACCGGGTTGAGCATGGGCTGGGTCGTTGTGCTAGCTTTAGGGATTGCATTTGTGATTGGAGTGCTAGTATTTTTTGCATTTATCAAGCCCATGGCCAATTCAGAGGTATCCAGCGGCTTCTCGATGCGTGAACTGACTGGCAGAATCGGTGAGGTCACCATTCCTGTACCTGAAGTTGGTTACGGGGAAGTTATGATCCGCTTGGGTGCAGGCAACACCATACATACAGCATCGAGCTTTGATCACAAACCGCTAGCTGCGGGAACCCGTATCGTCGTGGTTGAGGTCGCAGAGGGCGTCGTCCGCGTAGCGTACCTGGACACATAGACGGCGCATTCGCTTAACTTGAAGGGAGCGTGATCGGGAGTGTCAAATTTGCAGGATATTGTGTTGGTCCCTGGAATTGTTGTCATTGTTATCGTCATATTAGGGATCGCTTTTTGGGCCCGTTATAAAACGGTAGGACCGGATGAAGGAATGATTGTGACCGGTTCTTTTCTGGGGAATAAAAATATTTCCGAGGATGAATCAGGCCGCAAGATTAAAATTGTACGTGGTGGGGGGG
>NZ_JCAJRU010000477.1:0-754 GCF_059447605.1 Paenibacillus sp. N119s
AAGGCTCCAAACGTGCAGGATAACTTATCATATCGTGTAGCCAGCCTGCGATAGTGCTTCAATTTGTTAAACAAGCATTCCACAAGATGGCGTTCCTTGTACAACCACCAATCGCACTCACGCTGGATTTTGCGATGTTTTCGGCTTGGAATGACCGCTTTAGCTTGCTTCTCATCGAGAAGGTTTAGAATGTTATTCATGTCGTATCCTCGGTCAGCAATCACGTTCATCCCTTGAAGTTCCATCGACTGAAGCATTTCATACCCTGTTACGCAGTCATGACGGTTACCGCCAGTTAACTCGTAACGAAGTGGGTTACCAAGACCGTCGACAATGGCATGTATTTTGGTCGTTATTCCGCCTCGGGATCGACCGATCGCCTGAAATTGTTGCCCCCTTTTGCGCCCGCTCCATGTTGGTGGACGCGAACGATCGTTGCATCGATCATGATGTTTTCAAAGTCAGGTGTGGTGGAAACATGTTTTAATATTCCATCCCAAATTCCAGCAATCTGCCAACGTCTGAAACGCGTGTACACGGTTTTCCATGAACCGTAATGTTCAGGCAAATCACGCCATGGGGCTCCAGATCTGGCAACCCAAAGCATGGCGTTCAGCATCGTTCGATTATCTTTGGCAATTCGCCCTCCCTGAGGTTTTCGTTCAGGAGGTAGCAGATGTTTAATTTGATTCCATTGGTCGTCTCGAATTTCGTATCGTCTTTTCATACGAAAAGTTTACCATTATTGATACTC
>NZ_JCAJRU010000478.1:0-748 GCF_059447605.1 Paenibacillus sp. N119s
CTGTCCGGCTGAATGTGCGAGCTGTCGATATTATGGGACCGATGATGCAGGCGTTTGCTGATACGTTTCATAACGATCCCAAAGAAAAGCCTGGTCTACTACACCGGCTGGACGACAACTATTTTCGGCGTGTAGAGGCACTGGATTTTGCGGTTCAATATGATGATGGTAAAGATGTGAGCGCCATTCTCAAAGCAGATATAGTATTGCTGGGCGTGTCTCGTATCTCCAAAACTCCTTTATCTATGTTTCTCGCACATAAAGGTTATAAAACAGTTAACATTCCGATTGTACCGGAACTGACACCACCCGTTCAATTGAAGGATGTTCAGCATGGCAGAGTGTTCGGATTGACGATCCAGCCGGAGCTGCTGTTGAAAATACGCAGTGAACGACTAAAGGTTATGGGGCTTCCTAATAATGTGCAGTATGCTACAGCGACGAGGGTGGAAGAGGAAATCGCGTATGCGCAGTCTTTGTTTAAAGAGCTGAATTGTCCGGTCATTGATGTTACAGATAAAGCAATTGAAGAGACAGCAGGCTTGATTGTCCGAATGTTGTAGAAGCGATGTAGCTTAGAAGCAGCTTATATAAAGAGAACATGAATCACTGGATACAGGAGTGTAAATATAAAAGGCAGCAAAACTGCCCTGAAAATATATATTTGCCTATGGATACCCATTATTTTTAGGAGAGGTGGAGGGATAAGTATGGAGAGTCAAATGGCATTGGAATTCGTTCGGGTAAC
>NZ_JCAJRU010000479.1:0-712 GCF_059447605.1 Paenibacillus sp. N119s
GACTACCAAGTCAAAATCCGCGGCTACCGGATCGAGCTGGGCGAGATTGAAACCGCGATCCAGCGGATACCAGGTGTACGTCAAGCGGTGGTCATCGACCGGACGGACGAGCGTGGGCACAAGTATTTGTGCGGATACATCACGGGAGCAACCGAGCTACGGATCGAGGAGGTACAAGCTGAGCTGGAAGACAAGCTGCCAGCGCACATGGTGCCTGCACGCCTGATGCGTCTAGAGGCCATTCCGCTGACCAGCAACGGTAAAATCGACCGCAAGGCCTTGCCAGAGCCGGAAGGAAGCATCCCTACGGGAGCAGCTTATGTGGCCCCGCGTACGAAGGTGGAGCAAGTACTGGCCGCGGTATGGGCCGGAGTGCTGGGCGTGGAAGCCGTAGGCACGCAGGATAACTTCTTCGAGCTGGGCGGCGATTCGATCAAAGCCCTGCAAGTCTCGTCCCGCTTGCTGCAAGCCGGCTATCGACTGGAGATGAAAGACCTGTTCAGTCATCCAACAGTGTCTGCATTGGCGCTGAAAGTCCAATCGGTTACCCGATTGGCGGATCAGAGCGAAGTAGTGGGCGCGGTGAAGCTGACACCTGTTCAACACTGGTTTTTTGAGCAGAACCTGACGGATGCACATCATCATAACCAGTCGATTATGCTGCATAGCCAGGACGGCTTTGATGAAGTGGCACTGCGCACAGCGATGAAGT
>NZ_JCAJRU010000480.1:0-689 GCF_059447605.1 Paenibacillus sp. N119s
ACTTCATCAAAGCCGTCCTGGCTATGCAGCATAATCGACTGGTTATGATGATGTGCATCCGTCAGGTTCTGCTCAAAGAACCAGTGTTGAACAGGTGTCAGCTTCACCGCGCCCACTACTTCGCTCTGATCCGCCAATCGGGTAACGGATTGGACTTTCAGCGCCAATGCAGACACTGTTGGATAACTGAACAGGTCTTTCATCTCCAGTCGATAACCTGCCTGAAGCAAGCGGGACGAAACTTGCAGCGCTTTAATCGAATCGCCGCCCAGCTCGAAGAAGTTATCCTGCGTGCCTACGGCTTCCACGCCCAGCACTCCGGCCCATACCGCAGCCAGTACTTGCTCCACCTTCGTACGCGGGGCCACATAGGCTGCTCCCGTATGGATACTGCCTTCCGGCTCCGGCAAGGCTTTACGGTCGATTTTGCCGTTGCTGGTCAGCGGAATGGCCTCCAGACGCATCATGCGCGCAGGCACCATGTGCGCGGGCAGTCCGGCTTCCAGGGCTCCCTGTACTTCCTCGATCCGCAGCTCGGTTGCTCCCGTGAGGTATCCGCACAAATACTTGTGCCCACGCTCGTCCGTCCGGTCGATGACTACCGCTTGACGCACACCTGGTATCCGCTGGATCGCGGTTTCAATCTCGCCCAGCTCGATCCGGTAGCCGCGGATTTTGACTTGGTAGTC
>NZ_JCAJRU010000481.1:0-688 GCF_059447605.1 Paenibacillus sp. N119s
GGGAAAAAGCGATTTAGAGTTCATGTACCTTTCAGGAGCATGGGCACGGGAGGGGAATATTACCCGCAAACCGATTCTGCAAGGGGAGACCCGAATTGATAGTAAAAGGGGCATGAGCAGTCACCAGCTTAATCCTTTTACTGCATTGGTCACGCAGGAGACAACAGAACGCCATGGTGAGGCATTCGGCTTTAGCCTTGTGTACAGCGGGGGATTTGAGGCGGGAGCGGAATTAGATTCATTTGGTTCCACACGGTTTAGCATTGGCGTCAATTCCTTTGACTTTTCATGGTTACTGAACCCAGGGGAGAGCTTCCAAACGCCAGAAGCTGTTATGGTTTACTCCAGTCAAGGGCTGGGAGATATGTCGCGTACATATCATCGCTTGTATCGGACTCGGCTTTGCCGAGGGACATATCGGGATGAAGAACGCCCTATTCTGGTCAATAACTGGGAAGCTACCTATTTTGACTTCAATGCAGATAAACTGGTATCGATAGCGAAAGAGGGGGCAGAGCTAGGCATCGAACTCTTCGTCCTGGATGACGGTTGGTTCGGCAAACGGGATTCTGACAATTCGTCTCTCGGTGATTGGTATGAGGATCGTCGGAAGCTGCCAGACGGACTCGCGGATGTTGCGAAACGTATCAATCAATTGGGACTTAAATTCGGGCTTTGGTTCGAGCCG
>NZ_JCAJRU010000482.1:0-683 GCF_059447605.1 Paenibacillus sp. N119s
TGCACATGCTGCATAAACGGTATGATCAAGGCCGGTGTCGATTCGAACACCGTAATTTGATAATCACGAATCCAGCCATATAGACGGCTTGGATCAATGCGGTCGTCTTTTGGACAGATGACCATCGTGCCGCCATTATAGAGCGTCCGCGCAATATCGCCGACGAACACGTCGAAGGAGAAGCTCGCCAGTTGCAGCAGTCGTACCGGGAACTGGTTCAGACGATAATCCCGGCGATACGCCGCAGCCGTATTGACCAAGCTGCGATGCTCGATCATGACGCCCTTCGGACGTCCGGTTGTACCCGACGTGTAGATCACATACGCCAGATCCTGCGGTTCGTTGATCGGCCGGATATTCGTGGCATCCCCGGTATACAGCGACTCATCATCCAGCGCCAATACAGTATGCAGACACAGCCCTGTTGCCGGTTCGGATGCTGCTTCGCTATTAGACTTCGAATCTGATTGCAAGCTTACGCCTTCATTCAGACAGTCTCTTTCCATCGTTTCAGCGCCAGCCGCTGTCTCCAGCTCACCCTTAGTCTGCCCTACGGCTAAGGCCTGATCGCTTTCCTCCAGCCATGCCTGCGCACGTTCCTGCAAGCCGGTTTGCGTAAGCAGCACCGTCGCACCGCTGTCCTCCAGCATAAAGCGAATTCGTTCGGACGGATAGTCTGCATC
>NZ_JCAJRU010000483.1:0-678 GCF_059447605.1 Paenibacillus sp. N119s
CTTGGTATATGGAATTATGGGAAACCATGTTAAGGTCAATATCCGCGTTTGCACTAATGATGTTTCTAGCACGTCTTTTGGGGAAACCGACAATTGCACAAATGACCTACCATGATTTTGTGGCTGTCATTACATTAGGGTCCATTACTGCGAATCTTGCCTTTAATAACACCATAAGTATAAGAATTTTACTAACCTCCATGCTTACTTTTACTGGAATTGCCTACTTGCTGATGGTTTTAGCTATGAAAAACCAGAAGCTGCGAAGTTGGTTCTCGGGAAAACCAACCGTGTTAATTCAGGAAGGAAAAATTATGGAGGGCAATATGAGAAAGCTTAAGGTTACGCTAGATACATTGAACCAGGAACTGAGGGGGAAAAATTTTTTTAATATTCAAGATGTTCAGTATGCCGTACTTGAGCTGAATGGAAGTATTTCTGTCTTACCAAAGCCGGATTGTATGCCTGTAATCAAAAAGGATCTGCATTTGAAAAGTCAGTCTGAGCAGGCTTTTCCCATTGAAATGATCATGGACGGGGATATCATTGAAGCGAATTTACAACAGAATAACCTCACAACAGAATGGCTACAATCACAGATAAAAAAGAAGGGACTCTCTCTTAAAGAAATCAATTATGCCGTAATCAGTACTGATGGGAATGTATATTTTGATGAAT
>NZ_JCAJRU010000484.1:0-674 GCF_059447605.1 Paenibacillus sp. N119s
GGCGTTGTGCTGCAGCGGTATAACAACAGCCGGGATGTGGTATTTGGCAGTGTCGTATCCGGCAGATCGGCAGATATTCCAGGCATCGACAAAATGATTGGGTTGTTCATTAACACGGTTCCTGTACGGATTCACAGTGAGAAAGAGATGACGTTTGCTGGACTGATGAAGCAGATCCAGGAGCAGGCACTGGTTTCCCGTGCCTATGAAACCTATCCGTTATATGACATTCAGGCCCTGACCGAGCAGAAACAGGACCTAGTCAACCATATTATGGTGTTTGAAAACTACCCCGTGGAGCAGCGCATGGAGCAGATGGGTAGCCGTGGCACGAATGGTTTTACGATTGCCAATGCTTCTGTGTCGGAGCAAACAAACTATGACTTCAACATTACGGTAGTGCCTGGCGATGAAATCCATGTCCATTTGGAGTACAACGCACAGGTGCTGGAACGTACAGCTGTAGAGCAACTCCGCGAGCATTTGCTGCATATGATTGAAGAAGCGATCCACAAACCAGATGCATGGGTGGATGAGCTGGAGCTCGTAACTGCTGCGGAAAAGGCAAAAATCATCGACGGTTTTGGATCCGTGGGCGTAGCTGCATGGAGTGATGAAAAGCAATCCGAAGGGGTATTCCACACCTATGTGGAAGAACAAGCGCAGCTTGTGCC
>NZ_JCAJRU010000485.1:0-673 GCF_059447605.1 Paenibacillus sp. N119s
ACAATGACTATTTTTCAATTTCCGCAGGACTTTATGTGGGGTACCGCAACAGCTGCCTACCAGATCGAGGGAGCCTATCAGGAGGATGGGAGAGGGCTGTCGATCTGGGATACCTTTGCCCATACGCCTGGTAAAGTTTTTAACGGGGATAACGGCAATGTAGCTTGTGATAGCTATCATCGCTACGAGGAAGATATCCGCCTCATGAAGGAACTGGGCATTCGTACATATCGGTTCTCGGTGTCCTGGCCGCGTATATTCCCGAATGGTGACGGTGAAGTCAACCAAGAAGGGTTGAACTATTATCATCGCGTTGTTGATTTGTTGAACGACAACGGGATAGAACCGTTTTGCACACTGTATCACTGGGATCTGCCTCAGGCGCTACAGGATGTTGGAGGGTGGGGAAATCGTCGTACGATTCAGGCATTTGTCCAGTTTGCGGAAACGATGTTCCGTGAGTTTGACGGTAAGATACACCATTGGCTCACATTCAATGAACCTTGGTGCATCGCCTTTTTATCCAATATGTTAGGGGTTCATGCTCCGGGTCTGACGAATCTTCAGACAGCCATTGATGTAGGACATCATCTGCTGGTTGCGCATGGTCTATCTGTACGCCGATTCCGCGAGCTAGGCACCGGTGGCCAGATCGGGATCGCTCCCAATGTCT
>NZ_JCAJRU010000486.1:0-668 GCF_059447605.1 Paenibacillus sp. N119s
CAGCTGGATGGAGAAAAAAGGGCATATTCGAATTCAACAAAATGCTTACCAGCGTGCTTATTCAGTTGATAGTCTTTTCATAGACCACAGGAAATAAGCGGTTTTATAATCTCTCTCAGAAATTACTGGGAGAGACTTTTTTTGTTTGAAGGTTCACTCCTTCTTGTTACAGTCCGATATACTAATTAAGAAGAATCATTATGAATGGTGGTATGGTCTTGACAATTTTATCATTAAATCTAACTGCTATGCAGAATCGTTTTCCAAATGTAACCAGTTCGATGCTCTCACTTGAGCCAACTAAGGCCCAGGATCATAAGACTTATAATGAGCCTATAGAAAAAGACCATATTTGGCTGGAGGCAGTCCAGCAGTCAGTAGGAAATATAGAGTGTGTATTTGTTTACGGATTTGGCCAGGGGCTTGGCATTGCTGATATCCTTGAAATGTACCCTGATCGGTTGCTCTTTGTATATGAGCCGGATGAATACCAGTTTCTAAACTCCATTAGTAGCTATGATATGCGGAGTATTTTAGAGCATCCCAATTTATACTGGCTAGCTACTGGTGATTCCCAATTGAATTCATTGTTTTATATGGCATCTGTCCATATGCAGCGTGAGCTGGCTTTCGTAGCGCTTCGTCATTATCTTGAGGTTGAGATGGAT
>NZ_JCAJRU010000487.1:0-653 GCF_059447605.1 Paenibacillus sp. N119s
ATGGTGAAGTAATGGAGACGGCGGAGAAGGTTCGTGAACAATTTCTGAAACTGGTACTGGCAATTATTCCACAAATGTAGATGGAATAAAGTTTTCCGTCAGAACGGTAGACATATCCAAAGAACCCCATATCCGAGCGCCTTTTGACGGCGTAGGATACGGGGTTCTTTTTACATGCCACAGTTGAGCACTATCGCCTAGCGAAAAGGGCGTGTGCTCCATGCAGCTGTATTCGCCTTTTCTGCTACAGCTAGTCGATGTCGTTCTTGCACCTTGATCACAATCACCATAAAGATAATCCAGTAAATGGCTAAGGAATTCAGGAAACGACTATCCGTTATATTGTTTAATACGATGAACAGGAAAAAAACGACTGCCGTCAGCCATGTATACATATCAGTTTTGCCAATTCTGAATTTAAATAGGGTAGTTACAACGAGTACAACCGTTGCAAGTAGTCCTACAAGACCCACATCAATCCACAGATCTCGAAAGCCGCTATGGCTGCTTGTCAGATCAAAGCGGATGCCATTCGCATAAATGCTGGGCCGGGCTGCCCAGAAGGAGCCGTAACCATGGCCGAACCAGTAGTGGCTCTGAATAGCACCATCAATTCCCTGCCAGATTTCCGTTCTTCCGGTTAAGGTTGTTGT
>NZ_JCAJRU010000488.1:0-652 GCF_059447605.1 Paenibacillus sp. N119s
CGGCCGGTCAGAATTAAGGTCGCTGCTCGGGTGTGCCGAACCAGCTCTTCTGCAACAAGTAGCCCCAGACCGCCAGAGCCGCCAGTGATGAGATACACGCCATCGTCTTTCCATGGCAGCTTCTCTTCTGGCCGAGACAACTCGAACTTTCTCCAGCAGGCGGTTTTGCGTTGACTGCCTTCATAGCGAATCCATCCATCTACCGGGCTGCGGCTGTTTTCCTCCAGCTTCGCCAGCAAGCTTTCCGCAGATTCTCCCTGTTCCACTTCGATCAATTGGCCGATGAGTTTTGGATTTTCCAGCCTGGCGGTCTTCAGCAGACCCGAAAGTCCTGAGAAAAGCTGCCCTTCTCCAGCCGCCGCCACGACAAGCTGGACCAGCACCCTTCCGGCAGGCTTGTCTTTGAGTAGGCCTTGGATGCTCTCAAAGGCGTGCACTGCATAGGCCTGAAACCGCTCATCCAACCGGCTTTTCCCGGATGTGAAGGCCAAGACCTGTGCAGCTCCGTTCACTCGTGCTTCGAGCCGTTCAGATAAAGCTTCGTCCGGCTCACACAGCAAAATGATACGGCGGTCATAGACAGGTGCTTCGACCTCCAGCGGCACGTCCTGCTCCTTCCAAACTGGCTCCAGCAGCAGGGTATGGCTAGCTG
>NZ_JCAJRU010000489.1:0-630 GCF_059447605.1 Paenibacillus sp. N119s
TGAACTGTGACCCGTAAGATGGACACTTTGAAAAAAGTGACCCACTTACGGGTCATTTGTGTTTTAATCAAACAATAAAGAGGATTGTGAGGTAAGATTCATGAGCAATAAGAGAGGTGCTTCCAAAATCTTTAGCGAACAAGAGATTAAACAGCTCGAGGCTAATCCAAATGTGCAAAAAGTGACGGACAAAACCATCACTTACGCCCCAGAGTTTAAGGTGGAAGCGGTAAAAGCTTATGAAGCCGGACAGACGCCGATGGATATTTTTCTTAGGGCGGGTTTTGACATCGACACCATTGGACACGAAAAGCCAAAGAAAAGCTTATATCGTTGGCGAAATATTTATGCTGCCCATGGAGAGGCCTCTCTTTTGGAGGAGCAACGCGGGAAAGGAAGTGTGGGCAGACCGCAGGCAAACAATTTGTCCACAGAAGATAAACTAAAGCGTGCCGAAGTGCGCATCAAGTTGCTTGAAGCGGAGAATGACTTCCTAAAAAAGCTCGAAGCGCTCGAAAAGCAGAAGATGCAGAGGAAACGTTGACACCCTCCGAGCGCTATCAGATAATCAACCTTACGATCCGACAATATAGCCTAAAGCGCATGACACGCTACCTGTGCAAACTGTCT
>NZ_JCAJRU010000490.1:0-595 GCF_059447605.1 Paenibacillus sp. N119s
GGCGGAACTGACGGGATTCGAACCCGCGATCTCCTGCGTGACAGGCAGGCATGTTAGGCCTCTACACCACAGTTCCATAATGGATTTTCATTGGTTGCGGGGGCAGGATTTGAACCTGCGACCTTCGGGTTATGAGCCCGACGAGCTACCGAACTGCTCCACCCCGCGACAGTAATAAATATTTATTTTAAAATGGTGGAGGCTGAGGGGATCGAACCCCCGACCCTCTGCTTGTAAGGCAGATGCTCTCCCGGCTGAGCTAAGCCTCCTCAATGGAACACTTCTCATATTATACCATAACAAACTTTTTATTGCAACTTTTTTTAATATTTTTATGACCCGTAGGGGATTCGAACCCCTGTTACCTCCGTGAAAGGGAGGTGTCTTAACCCCTTGACCAACGGGCCATGCTATAAAATAATTCTGGCGGAGAGAGAGGGATTCGAACCCTCGAGACGCTTTTGGCGCCTACACGATTTCCAATCGTGCTCCTTCGGCCAACTCGGACACCTCTCCATATGGCTCCCCGAACAGGACTCGAACCTGTGACAACTCGATTAACAGTCGAGTGCTCTACCAACTGAGCTATCAGGGA
>NZ_JCAJRU010000491.1:0-602 GCF_059447605.1 Paenibacillus sp. N119s
ACACCTGGTATCCGCTGGATCGCGGTTTCAATCTCGCCCAGCTCGATCCGGTAGCCGCGGATTTTGACTTGGTAGTCCATCCGGCCAATAAAGTCCACGTTACCGTCCGGCATCCACCGCGCCAAGTCACCGGTGCGATACAGTCGTTCACCTGGTACGTACGGGTTCGCTACGAATTTCTCAGCGGTCAGGTCCGCACGGTTCAGGTACCCCCGTGCCACCCCGATGCCGCCGATACACAGCTCACCCAGCACACCAATCGGCACCGGATTCAGCTGGCTGTCTACGATGTAGAAGCGGGCGTTCAGCCATGCCTGACCAATCGGCACATGACCGCTGCTTGGCAGCTTCGACAGCTCTTCGTCATAGAAGCTGGAGTCAATCGCCGCTTCCGTAACGCCGTAGCTGTTCATGATGCGGATCTCCGCACCAAACCGTTCTTGCAGCACCCGGTAGTCCGTCACGCTGCAGCTATCCGAGCTCGTGATCAGCAGTTCCAGACTACTCATGTCAAGTCCCTGTTCATGCACATGCTGCATAAACGGTATGATCAAGGCCGGTGTCGATTCGAACACCGTAATTTGATAATCACGAATCCAGCC
>NZ_JCAJRU010000492.1:0-587 GCF_059447605.1 Paenibacillus sp. N119s
TCCTCTCATAATTAACCCCTTTTTTATACTAACAAAAAAATACACACCCTCTATTTTAACTCATATTCACAAACGGCGAAACACTTATTGGAAAATTTTCTTACAATAAGCACAAAGACACCCTGGCTCTTTAACCAGGGTGTCTTTGTGCTTTGTAATATTTTTAGGAAAAAAGTCTGACTGCTTATGAACCTTCTCTGTTATGGTGATCCACGTGATTCCGCTGTTTCACCTTCTTAGAACCGGATAATGGCTCCTGTTGATGACTACGCTCACGCTTTTCATGACTTCCACCAGAATCCTGTGCCTCGGGAACAGGAACAGCTCTAGGCTTGCCCATTTGCGTATCCTCCATTCTCATTTTATATTACTGGCACATCAGCGAATCCGTTTATTACCATTTAAAATAGGACTATAGATGGTTCATATCTTCCGTTTTATCGTGGTTTAGTGAATCCTGATGACGACGATCATTACGATCCTGCTGCACTTGCTGTGCCTGATGACTATTTACTGGACGTTGCTCCAAATCATCGACAATGTTGGACAGGTTTTTATCCAGTCCATTTTTGGCCTTTGTCATGTAG
>NZ_JCAJRU010000493.1:0-581 GCF_059447605.1 Paenibacillus sp. N119s
AGACGACCGTATCGAGTTCCCAATGACCGAAGGTTTTCCGGGAACGAACCTCTTTCGGACGCTGAGAGATGGTCTTACCCACAGCGAACTTGCCGCGTGTCTCTACAGGCTTCTGCCGTTTACCTTTGTGGCGTAGGACGGCAAGCACTCCTTTCACCAAACGGCCTGTATATAGCCAGCGATAGATGGTTTTAAAGCAGACCACAGGGTGTCCCTCTTGACGGAGTCGTTCTACGATCTGCTCGGGAGACCACGTGGCATGAAGCTTTTCTTCAATAAGGACCGACTGCTGTGGTGTCCATTTTCCGGCTGGGACGGAGGACTTACGTCGCTGGACATAGCTCTCCTGAGATCGCTCGGCACAATAGGGCTTCTGCGTTTCATTTCGACGGAGTTCTCGGCAAATGGTGGCATGATGCCTGCCCAATTCACTGGCAATGGCTCGAGCACTTTTCCCCTGCTGGTGGAGGATTTCTAGCTTGCTGCGCTCGATTATGCTAAGATGTGTGTAGCTCATGGTGGATTCTCCTTGTGTGAATGTGGTGTAGGAACCTTCATTCTACACGAATCCGGCCATGGGC
>NZ_JCAJRU010000494.1:0-578 GCF_059447605.1 Paenibacillus sp. N119s
GTAGCTGCATGGAGTGATGAAAAGCAATCCGAAGGGGTATTCCACACCTATGTGGAAGAACAAGCGCAGCTTGTGCCAGATCACGTGGCCGTTGTATACGAGGATCGGCAGCTGACGTACCGTGAGCTGAACGAGCGCGGGAACCAGCTTGCCCGTAGATTGCGAAATGAGGGCATTGGACGCGAGTCGATTGTTGGTATTTTGAGCGAGCGCTCGGTGGATATGCTGGTCGGCGTACTGGCGGTATGGAAAGCCGGAGGCGCCTATGTACCGCTGGATGCGGATTATCCGTCCGAACGGATTCGCTTTATGCTGGAGGACAGCGGTGCGACGGTGCTGCTTACGCAAACCGGTTTGCAGGAGCGTGCACAGGCATGGCTAGAGGAAAGCCGGCAGGCTCTGGTCGGAAGACAGACTGAGGGCGAGCTGGAAACCGCGGCTGGCGCTGAAACGATGGAAAGAGACCGCCTGAATGAAGGCGTAAGCTTACTATCAGATTCGAAGTCTAATAGCGAAGCAGTATCCGAACCGGCAACAGGGCTGCGCCTGCATACTGTATTGGCGCTGGATGATGAGTC
>NZ_JCAJRU010000495.1:0-574 GCF_059447605.1 Paenibacillus sp. N119s
GCGATGGAGACCACTTGTTGGTGGCGATCCACCATTTGGTAGTAGACGGCGTGTCATGGCGTATTTTGCTGGAGGATCTGGCATCCGGCTATGAGCAGGCTTTACGGGGCGAGTCTGTCCGCTTGCCAAATAAGACAGATTCCTTCCTCCTGTGGGCAGATCAGCTGTCAGCTTATGCGAACAGCACCGAGTTGGAGAAGGAACGTGCATATTGGGAGCAGGTGGAGGAAGCGGGGAAGAGTCTGGCATCCTTGCCTAAGAATTACACTCGTAAATCTGAGGCTAAACCACAGCTTCGCGATGATCGGACATTGACTGTAGCGTGGACGGTTGAAGAAACAGAACAATTCCTGAAACAAGCTCATCGGGCCTACCATACGGAAGCAAATGACCTGTTGCTGACAGCGCTGGGCACGGCTATTCAGGAGTGGGCTGGCCTCCGTCAGGTGCTTGTCAATCTGGAGGGGCACGGCCGGGAAGCGATTTTGCCAGATGTAGATATTACGCGTACGGTCGGTTGGTTCACCAGTCAATTCCCAGTTGTGCTGGATATGGGCGAGGACCGGAATGTGGG
>NZ_JCAJRU010000496.1:0-600 GCF_059447605.1 Paenibacillus sp. N119s
AATATCCTTGAACCCTTGCTGCCCCCGGCCCGAAAAAAACAAGGAGGACGTCCACCTAAAGATCGGCGTCAGATGCTGAATGCCGTGCTATGGGTTGCTCGAACGGGAGCGCCATGGCGAGATTTACCGAGTACGTATGGTCCTTGGTCTTCTGCCTATAGTTTTTTCTGGCGGTTACAAAAAGCGAATATTTGGAATGAAATCTTGAAGCATGTCGCCATCGAACCCGATTGGGAGCAAGTGATGATTGATGCTACCATCGTTCGCGTCCATCAGCATGGAGCGGGCGCAAAAGGGGGCAGGATCGGCAAGCCATCGGGCGTTCGCGCGGAGGATTAACCACCAAAATTCATGCGATGGTGGATGCGCTTGGCTATCCGCTGCGTTTCGAATTGACGCCAGGACAAGACCACGATTCGGTCACGGGCTATCGCCTTCTTCATGGACTGGACGTTTGCCCGGGAGAAGTGTTAGCGGATCGCGCCTACGATACCAATGCCATTTTAGAGCTTTTGCAAAGCCGATCCATTACTCCGGTGATCCCATGCAAACGCAATCGGCGGGTAAAGCGTCGCTAGATTCGGAGACGTATAAAGCGTC
>NZ_JCAJRU010000497.1:0-571 GCF_059447605.1 Paenibacillus sp. N119s
CGTACTGATATTTTCGAACCAGCGTAGTGACCAGATCATCATAAGTACGGTGAATATCTTGATAGGAGCGTCTTTTACGTTTAATATCCATCTGGTATGAATGGGAAGCGGCCTCCAGTTCAAATGTATACACGCCTCGCACACAGTGTACAGACATACGTGTAACAATCCCATGGAACAGCCTTCTCAGCGATTGTCCTTGCTCATCCAACTGACGAATCACAATGGGCTCTTGCTCCATATTTTGACCGATACAAGCGGCTCCCTGTTCTTCGGAGAGCATGCCACTGATGTGTAAATAGGCATGCTCGTTGATGGCACGTGTTATTTGAAGTTGATCGATGTGTAGGGGCTGAAAGGGACCATAAAAGCGTAGGCTTTCATATCCAATCCCATCTGATAATACGCTCAAGTGAGTTCAAGACTCCTTTCTAGATACGATGGGGATTTCCAAGTAAAGCACGTCATCTTGAAATTGCTTCTGATTACAGATGCAGTAGATGAGTACAATTTGTGAGTCAAGATAGATATGTAATGTATTCTGGGGGTGTTTTGTATTAAGAAATGAGAG
>NZ_JCAJRU010000498.1:0-565 GCF_059447605.1 Paenibacillus sp. N119s
CTCTAAACTTTTATAGCTCACAAACCTTGTAATACATATCTATCTTGACTGACAGTTCTACTCATCTGCGTCTTCTTTAAACAGAAGCAATTTCAAGATGACGTGCTTTACTTGGAAATACCCATCACATCTGGAAAGGAGTTATGAACTCACTTGAGCGTATTATCAGATGGGATCGGATATGAAAGCCTACGCTTTTATGGTCCCTTTCAGCCACTACACATCGAACAACTTCAAATAGCACGTACCATTAATGATCATGTCTATTTACATATCAGTGGCATGCTCTCTGAAGAACAGGGAGCTGCTTATATCGGTCAAAATATGGAGCAAGAGTCGATTGTGATTCGTCAGTTGAATGATCAGGGACAATCGCTGAGAAGGCTGTTCCATGGGATTGTTACACGTATGTCCGTACACTGTGTGCGAGGCGTGTATACATTTGAACTGGAGGCTGCTTCCCATTCATACCAGATGGATATCAAACGTAAAAGACGCTCCTATCAAGATATTCACCGTACTTATGATGATCTGGTCACAGCACTTGTTCGAAAATATCAGTACG
>NZ_JCAJRU010000499.1:0-561 GCF_059447605.1 Paenibacillus sp. N119s
TCCTTGATCGTTGATAAATAAGCTTTCTTGCCTGTACCATAATATAAATAAGTGATATCTGTCAGTAACACCTTGCCGGGGATGTCCTGCTTAAATTCCCTATTCAAAAGGTTAGGAACAACTCGATGTTCCTGAGTCGCCTTCATCATCCTTTTATAGGGATTTGCCTTCCGGAAAGGACATACAATGCCGTATTTCTTCATAATTCTCCGGATCCGTTTCAAATTGTAGACAACCTTAAACTGGCCCTCTAATATCATCTTGATAGAACGGGCCCCTTTCTTGCGTCTTTTGAAACGGAAGGCCTTCAGGATCGTTTCTTTTACCTGTTCATCATCCTGTTCTCGTTGCTTCCGCTTTTCCGCTGATTCGGAAGACCAGTACTTGTAATAGCCACTCTTGGAGACCCCGGCCATTCTGCATAAATGGTTCACCATTCGATGAAGGTCGTATTTCCGGATAACGGTATGGATCAAAATATATTTCTGGCAAGGTGCCCAATCTACTTGTCTTTCAGCCCCCATTCCGCCATACGGATCTTTTTTAACAGTTCGTTCTCCG
>NZ_JCAJRU010000500.1:0-556 GCF_059447605.1 Paenibacillus sp. N119s
TACCGTTTATGCAGCATGTGTATGAACAGGGACTTGACATGAGCAGTCTGGAGCTGCTCATCACGAGCTCAGATAGCTGCAGCGTGACGGACTATCGAGTGCTGCAAGAACGGTTTGGTGCGGATATCCGCATTATTAACAGCTACGGCGTTACGGAAGCGGCGATTGATTCCAGCTTCTATGACGAAGAACTGTCGAAGCTGCCAAGCAGCGGCCATGTGCCAATTGGGCAGGCATGGCTGAACGCCCGCTTCTACATCGTGGATAGTCAGCTAAATCCAGTGCCGATCGGTGTACTGGGCGAGCTGTGCATTGGCGGTGCTGGCGTGGCACGGGGATACCTGAACCGTGCGGACTTGACCGCTGAGAAATTCGTAGCGAACCCGTACGTACCAGGTGAACGACTGTATCGCACCGGCGACTTGGCGCGGTGGATGCCAGACGGCAATGTAGACTTTATTGGCCGGATGGACTACCAAGTCAAAATCCGCGGGTACCGGATTGAGTTAGGCGAGATTGAAACCGCGATCCAGCAGGTGCCGGGTGTGCGTCAAGC
>NZ_JCAJRU010000501.1:0-555 GCF_059447605.1 Paenibacillus sp. N119s
TTTCGGGATGTAGCTCAGCTTGGTAGAGCACCTGGTTTGGGACCAGGGGGTCGCATGTTCAAATCGTGTCATCCCGACCATTTTTTTGCGGGTGTAGTTCAATGGTAGAACTCCAGCCTTCCAAGCTGGTAGCGTGGGTTCGATTCCCATCACCCGCTTTATATAGATGAAAGAAGAGATGGCTTAAGCCATCTCTTCTTTTTGTATTTTTAAAAAGCATTATCCTTAGTCAATGAAACTCAAGATTTAGAACATTATATTCTAAATCGCTGATGGCTCTGAGAAGCAATTGCTATTGTTACTACTTAAAGAATGGGCAGTGTGCAACCTAAATGTAACTCGCCTGACTCCATTGGCTCGCGGCCGGCAGACATTTTACCGCTATGGAAGCATCTGAGCTTTTAGCCCAGGACCCTCGCGCCTTTTACAAGCCTTTTAGAGCGAATAATAAATTAATCATGATTTAACCAGTGCATTGACTAGAGCGTGTCTTCAAACTATAAAACTATGATTCGAGTATCAATAATGGTAAACTTTTCGTATGAAAAGACGATA
>NZ_JCAJRU010000502.1:0-553 GCF_059447605.1 Paenibacillus sp. N119s
CTTTACGGACCAGAAGGCGAATTTTGGGGTGGGTATAGTGCATGCCTTGGTCAGAGTGCAAGATGGCCTCAGGATGAACATTGCCATCAAACCGTTCAATTAACAACTGCAGCGTCCGCTCCACCAAGACGAGCTCCAGAGAAGATGACAGATAGTGAGCAAGTATCTGCTTGGTTGCCCCATCCTTCACACAAGACAAGTAGGCACGCTGCCCGTGACCATAGTGCAAATAGGTGATATCTGTGAGCAATACTTTTTCTGGTTCCCCTTGGTCAAACTGACGTTTTAGCAGGTTGGGGCATGTCTGGTGTTCCTGAGTCGCCTTGGCCATTTTACGGTATGGGTTAGCTTGCCGAATCGTGGCGACAAGTTTGTACGTTCGCATGATCCGTCGGATCTTTTTGTGGTTCATAATAACACCATTTTCCCGTTCAAGCCTCATTTTAATCACCAATGCTCCTGCTTTGCCATGTAGGGCATCAAAATGCATCTTGATGAGCGCTAAGTCATGTTCATCTGCGCGAGCTTGCAACTGGCGTCTCTCCTCGGCATG
>NZ_JCAJRU010000503.1:0-552 GCF_059447605.1 Paenibacillus sp. N119s
GGAGGACAACGTGATTCCACTATTTTGCAGATCCTGATCGACCTGCCCCAAATAGTTAAAGCTGATTTCCGGTTCGGTTGCGATCGCACGCGCTTCACCGGATCCGGACGCAGGGGACAGGTAACGCCAGGTGCCATAGGTTAGCCCTTTATGCGGAATCCGGCGCAGGCCTTCCTTCGTTTCTTTAATCCGCTGAGCCAGTGTCATTTCCTTGCCGGTCTCCAGCAGCACTGGATACAAGCTCGTAAACCAGCCTATGGTACGTGTAATATCCAGCTCTGGCAGGATCGCTTCCCGGCCGTGTCCCTCCAGATTCACCAGCACCTGTCCCGCACCTGTCCAGTTGTGCACCGCCAGTCCCAGGGCGGTCAGCAGCAAATCATTGACCTCCGTGTTGTAGGCGCGATAAGCCTGCTTCAGCAGCTGCTGGGTTTCAGCTTCGGTCCATTCCACGGTCAGCACTTCGCTGTCTGCATTCAAGGAGCCTTCGTAGGCAAAATCCTTAGGCAGCGGAGCGATCGCAGCTTTGGCCTGCTCTACCTGCTTCCAATA
>NZ_JCAJRU010000504.1:0-533 GCF_059447605.1 Paenibacillus sp. N119s
GCCGGGTTCAATTTGTCCCGGGATGCGTTGATGCGCGTGGCGATTTTACGGACCGGTGATGAGGATTATTACTTTGTGTGGAGCTCTCACCACATTTTGATGGACGGCTGGTGTGTGGCGCTAGTAACAGATGAGGTGTTTGAGGCTTATTTTGCAGCCGTAGAGCATCGAGCACCAAAGCTCGCGCCTGTGACTCCATACAGTCAGTATATTGCGTGGCTGGAAGCCCAGGATGTAGAAGCAGCTGCTTCATACTGGAAGGAATATTTGCTCGGCTATGATCAGCAAACGTCAATTCCGACCGGAAAAGTAGGTGCGAAAGCAAACGGTGAACAATTTGAGCATGTACTGTGCGATCTGGGCCAAGATTTGACGGGACGTCTGGAAATGGTGGCCAAACAGTACCACGTGACCGCCAATACGCTCCTGCAAACCGCCTGGGGCTTATTGCTTCAAAAGTACAACGGTAGTGACGATGCCGTCTTTGGCGGTGTCGTATCGGGTCGCCCGGCTGAGATTTCGGGGATCGAAAA
>NZ_JCAJRU010000505.1:0-527 GCF_059447605.1 Paenibacillus sp. N119s
TGACATATGTGAAGAAGGTATTGCCTACACTGGTTTTTGCCTTTACTTCTCGTTCCAGTGCAGCGACCATTCCATTAAATGTTGAAACACAAACGAAAAAGCTTGGTGTGTCCGACGGCATCGCGAATCTGTCCGCGACCCTGGGAGCGACCATTGGGCAAAACGGCTGTGCGGGTATTTATCCGGCGATGCTGGCCGTCATGATTGCTCCAACAGTGGGCATAGATCCTACAAGTTGGAATTTTATCCTCACGCTTATTCTGGTTGTTACGATCAGCTCGTTTGGTGTGGCAGGTGTAGGCGGTGGGGCCACCTTCGCTTCCCTGATCGTGCTTTCTACCATGAACCTACCTGTGGCCTTGGCAGGATTGCTCATTTCTGTTGAACCGTTGATTGATATGGGACGTACTGCGTTAAATGTTAATGACTCGATTACAGCAGGTCTCATTTCAGGCAAGGTACTCAAGGAGAACGATCACGACGTGTTTAACAACCATGGCATGGATCTGGATGCAACGGCGCATTCC
>NZ_JCAJRU010000506.1:0-513 GCF_059447605.1 Paenibacillus sp. N119s
GCTATCTGAGCTCGTGATGAGCAGCTCCAGACTGCTCATGTCAAGTCCCTGTTCATACACATGCTGCATAAACGGTACAATCAAGGCTGGTGTCGATTCAAACACCGTGATCTGGTAATCATGAATCCAGCCATATAGACGACTTGGGTCAATTCGGTCGTCTTTCGGGCAGATGACCATCGTGCCCCCGTTATAGAGCGTCCGTGCAATATCGCCGACGAACACGTCAAAAGAGAAGCTTGCCAGTTGCAGCAGGCGTACCGGGAACTGGTTCAGACGGTAATCCCGGCGATACGCCGCAGCCGTATTGACCAAGCTGCGATGTTCGACCATGACGCCCTTCGGACGTCCGGTTGTCCCCGACGTATAAATCACATACGCCAGATCCTGCGGTCCGTTGATCGGTTCAACATCCGTGGCATCCCCGGTATACAGCGACTCATCATCCAGCGCCAATACAGTATGCAGGCGCAGCCCTGTTGCCGGTTCGGATACTGCTTCGCTATTAGACTT
>NZ_JCAJRU010000507.1:0-513 GCF_059447605.1 Paenibacillus sp. N119s
AAGTCTAATAGCGAAGCAGTATCCGAACCGGCAACAGGGCTGCGCCTGCATACTGTATTGGCGCTGGATGATGAGTCACTGTACACTGGGGATGCCACGGATGTTGAACCGATCAACGAGCCGCAGGATCTGGCGTATGTGATCTACACATCCGGGACAACCGGACGTCCAAAGGGCGTCATGGTCGAACATCGCAGCTTGGTGAATACGGCTGCGGCGTATCGCCGGGATTACCGTCTGAACCAGTTTCCGGTACGATTGCTGCAACTGGCAAGCTTCTCTTTCGACGTGTTCGTCGGCGATATTGCACGAACGCTCTATAACGGCGGCACGATGGTCATCTGCCCGAAAGACGACCGAATTGACCCAAGTCGTCTATATGGCTGGATTCATGATTACCAAATCACGGTGTTTGAATCGACACCAGCCTTGATCATACCGTTTATGCAGCATGTGTATGAACAGGGACTTGACATGAGCAGTCTGGAGCTGCTCATCACGAGCTCAGATAGC
>NZ_JCAJRU010000508.1:0-501 GCF_059447605.1 Paenibacillus sp. N119s
CGAACACGACCGTTAAGCCCTCCAGCGCCGATGGTACTTGGACCGCAGGGTCCTGGGAGAGTAGGACGCCGCCAAGCGCAACCACTAAAGAAGAATTTCTTTGGTGGTTTATTATGGGCCCTTAGCTCAGCTGGTTAGAGCGCACCCCTGATAAGGGTGAGGTCGGTGGTTCGAGTCCACTAGGGCCCACCATAAACTTTATATTTCCTTTTGGGGCCATAGCTCAGCTGGGAGAGCGCCTGCCTTGCAAGCAGGAGGTCAGCGGTTCGATCCCGCTTGGCTCCACCAAAAGATGTATCATTGCACCTTGAAAACTGGATACCGAAACGAAATTGCGTTTTAGAATATTCCTTTAAGCTGATCTTGTGTAAACAAGTGAAATAAAGGTAGCAACATCGACATTTTCTTTCTGTGAAAGAAAAGTCTAGGTTAAGCTACAAAGAGCACACGGAGGATGCCTAGGCGCCAGGAGCCGACGAAGGACGTGGCGAACAACGATAA
>NZ_JCAJRU010000509.1:0-511 GCF_059447605.1 Paenibacillus sp. N119s
TCCTTCCCTTATCTTTTGGCGCATTTTGGTAACCTATTTACAGTTTGGTTCATTCAGCCGGTTTTTAACCCTGCTTATGTATCGAATGTAGCAGTATTTCTTGCTAGATATTGTCTTATGCATGATAATACGTTATATTGATAATAGTTAGATAACCTAATTATATGAAAAGAGTGAACTTATGTCGTCAAAGCAAAGTAAGCGGGGCACCGTCCAGCAGTCTCTTCCACGTCTGGGACCAGAACCTTATCTGGAGCTAATGGATCAAACTGCCCTTGCAGAAACGGATCGGCAACTTGCCCGTATTGGTCTCTTCTTGTTATGGACCGGTGATAATACGCTCGACGCAATAGATTTGGATCTAGCTGCTTACGGCCTGACAGAGAGTAAGCTGGATTTATTGTTGCTGTTGACACTGCACCAATCTCAGGCCCAGATGAGCCCTTCAATAATTGCCGACCGTCTGGGAATTCGTCGTGCATCTGTGACATCTCTCCTGGATTGGACATCT
>NZ_JCAJRU010000510.1:0-490 GCF_059447605.1 Paenibacillus sp. N119s
AAATTCTACCGCTTTGTTGTTTTTTCATGTAGGGTAACGCCTCACGGATCAACCGGATATGACTAAGTAAATTTTGCTCAAAGGCCTGCATCCATACTTCATCTGAAAAATCATCAAAGGTGCCCGCAGGAGGACCGCCCGCATTGCTGACCAAAATATCGACGGTGCCAAACCAATCAACTGTACGGCGGATAGCCTGGAAAATATGTTCAGGCTTGGTAACATCACAAACTACATATTCAACGCGAACACTCGCTGTTTCCTGTAATTCAGCCTGCGTCCGCTGAAGCTCTGCTTCATTTCGTCCCGAAATAACTACATTTGCACCCTCACGTGCCAATTCGCGTGCGCTTGCTTTGCCAAGACCTTTACTTGAACCTGCAACAAAGGCTGCTTTTCCCGTTAATCCTAAATCCATCTATGACACTCCCTTTTCTTAGATTTATATATTTAATTGTACACATGACCAACGTATAATGCGAATAGCGAA
>NZ_JCAJRU010000511.1:0-482 GCF_059447605.1 Paenibacillus sp. N119s
GGACGAATCTGGCGGAAGGCAGCATCGGCCCGTCACATCTGTCTGCACAGTCCGTACACAGCCGGCATCTGGTAGCCGGAGCGGTACAGGATAGGGCGCTAGCCGAGGGAGCAGTGAAGTCCGTGCATATCGCTCCAGAATCGATCCAGTCCCACCATCTATTCACTGGAGTCATCCAGGGAGAGCATTTGGCATCCCAGTCGATATCGACTGATGCATTACAGGATGCGTCCGTGACGTCTGATAAATTGGCGGATGAGGGTGTGACTGCCGCTAAGCTGTCGGTGCACTCGGTACAGCCATGGCACATTACAGATGAAGCGGTGCAAGCCCATCATTTGGCAGAAGAGGCCGTTCAGTCGAGCCATCTGGCCTCGGAAAGTGTCACCTCAGCCCACTTGCAGTCTTCGGTGATACTTGCAAGCCATTTGGCGCCGGATAGTGTGTCCGGTCATGCGCTACAAGCGGAAAGCGTCACTTCG
>NZ_JCAJRU010000512.1:0-480 GCF_059447605.1 Paenibacillus sp. N119s
TGCACCAATCTCAGGCCCAGATGAGCCCTTCAATAATTGCCGACCGTCTGGGAATTCGTCGTGCATCTGTGACATCTCTCCTGGATTGGACAGAGCAACGAGGCTGGATTATCAGAGAACATAATTCTTCAGATCGACGCAAAATTCATGTGCGCATTACAGAAGCGGGTTCTCATCTTGTACAGCAGGTGCTTCCTGTATTTTGGTCTTCCTGTGCTTCCCTAGCGAGTATTTTGGAGCCCGAGGAGCAGATCGTTTTTTTGCGAATTATAGAAAAAATCCATCATCATATGGAAGATAAACTGGGGGTGGGTAGATAAATTTTTTTAAGCATATAATTAGGTTATCTAATATATTTAATTGTGTATATTTTTATAAGTTAATATTTGAAGATGAAGGAGTGTTCCATTGATGAGTCAATTACGAACAAATAATAACGTTACACAGAAGGAAAATGTTGCTCTCCCTTATACATGGATG
>NZ_JCAJRU010000513.1:0-479 GCF_059447605.1 Paenibacillus sp. N119s
GCGGTATGGGCCGGAGTGCTGGGCGTGGAAGCCGTGGGCACGCAGGATAACTTCTTCGAGCTGGGCGGCGATTCGATCAAGGCCTTGCAAGTCTCGTCCCGTTTGCTGCAAGCTGGTTACCGACTGAACATGAAGGATCTGTTCAGTTATCCAACGGTAGCATCGCTCAGTCCGTTGCTTCGTACCGATGGCAAGATGGCCAGTCAGGAAGAAGTCGTAGGCCAGGTGGATCTGACACCTATTCAGCGGTGGTTCTTCGAGCAGCAGCCAACTGACCTGCACCACAGCAACCAGGCTATGATGCTGTACCGAGCCGGGCGCTTTGATGTTGACGCGCTGCTCCGTACGATGGACCGTATTGTCCAGCATCATGACGCACTGCGCACGGTATTCCGTGAGACAGAGCAGGGTTATGTCGCTTGGAACCGCAGCGTAGAGGAAGGCGAACTATACACGCTGGACATTGTAGATGTCAGCGG
>NZ_JCAJRU010000514.1:0-473 GCF_059447605.1 Paenibacillus sp. N119s
CCCTGAACTCCCTGAGGTCCTTGGTCGCCTTGGACTCCTTGTGGTCCTTGATCACCCTGAACTCCCTGTGGTCCTTGATCGCCTTGGACTCCTTGAGGGCCTTGATCACCTTGAACACCCTGAGGGCCTTGATCGCCTTGGACGCCTTGAGGTCCCTGATCACCCTGAACTCCCTGAGGGCCTTGATCGCCTTGGACTCCTTGAGGTCCTTGATCACCCTGAACTCCTTGTGGTCCTTGATCACCTTGAACTCCTTGAGGTCCCTGATCACCTTGAACACCTTGAGGTCCCTGATCACCTTGGACGCCTTGAGGTCCCTGATCACCTTGAACTCCTTGCGGTCCTTGGTCACCCTGAACTCCTTGCGGTCCTTGATCACCTTGAACACCCTGAGGTCCTTGGTCTCCTTGAACGCCTTGAGGTCCTTGATCACCTTGGACTCCTTGCGGTCCTTGATCACCTTGGACTCCTTG
>NZ_JCAJRU010000515.1:0-468 GCF_059447605.1 Paenibacillus sp. N119s
ACCAATCTGTTCGATGCCCAGTACAGACTGCCATACCGATACCAACGTTCGCTCTACCTCATTACGAGCGGCTACATAATCCTCGCCGGAATCCACGCTTCCCTCCGGCTGCGGCAGCGCCCGCCGGTCCACTTTGCCATTCGGTGTCAACGGCAATTGTTCCATCTGTACAAAATACGACGGCACCATATAGCCCGGCAATTCCTGACTCAAAGCGCTTCGCAGCTCACTTGCCGCGATACCCGCCACGGTGACCACATACGCGCAAAGCTGTTTTTGTCCCTGTTCATCCTCATGTGCAATGACGACGGCTTCTTGCACCGCTTCCAGCTTCAACAGCTGCGCTTCCACCTCGCCTAGCTCAATCCGGTAGCCCCGGATTTTCACCTGTGCGTCGATCCGTCCTTTGTATTCGAGCGTCCCGTCCTCATTCCAGCGCACCAAATCGCCTGTACGGTAGCAGCGCTC
>NZ_JCAJRU010000516.1:0-462 GCF_059447605.1 Paenibacillus sp. N119s
GGGTTATACGGCTTGGACACGCCGTGTAGAGGAGGGCGCGCTGTATACGCTGGAAATGGTGGATTACCGTGAACAGCAAACCTATGCAGAAGCGCTGGAAGCGAAGGCGACGGAAATTCAAAGCAGCATGGACCTGTCTGCAGGACCTTTGGTGAAGCTTGGATTGTTCCGCACAACCGAGGGCGACCATCTGCTGATCGCCATTCACCACTTGGTGGTGGACGGAGTGTCGTGGCGGATTCTGTTTGAAGATTTTTCGACAGGCTACGAGCAGGCGATCAAGGGTGATCCTGTACGATTGCCATATAAAACGGATTCCTTCCAAACGTGGGCACAGGAGTTGACGGCTTATACTCATCGTTCTGCGGCCGCATCGGATGGGTCATATTGGAAGCAGGTAGAGCAGGCCAAAGCTGCGATCGCTCCGCTGCCTAAGGATTTTGCCTACGAAGGCTCCTTGAA
>NZ_JCAJRU010000517.1:0-449 GCF_059447605.1 Paenibacillus sp. N119s
TACCCTCCCAGGTCACAGAGAAATGAAGGTCGGAAGAGAACAAGAAAACCAAAAATAGGCAAGGCATGGATCATTACAAATCTGGTCCTGCTGTTCATGATTGTAGGTCTTTTCGGTTATTATTACATATTTGAACGCGATAGTAGTGGTTCTCTTGCGGACAATGCCGAGTATTCGCAAACTGAAAAGAATATCCATACGGAATCTGCTAATGATGATAAGAACTCTATTCCCTTAGTTAGTGAAAATGTGAATGAAACGAAGCAATCGACTATTCCAGACACAAACAGTCGTCCTGTGACTACGCCCGACACGAATGCCTCTGAAGGTAGCTCTTTAGAAACAAACTCATCACCGGAAAAAGAGGGGCACGCACAGGAGAATTCGTCCAATAAGGATGTAAACAACGATGATGATACACCCGTCGAGAAGAGAGAAAACGAGGACGT
>NZ_JCAJRU010000518.1:0-446 GCF_059447605.1 Paenibacillus sp. N119s
TCCAAGGGCCTGACACGACAGGCGAATACGCCAATGGACTGCGTGTTGTCGGTATGTTATTGGGTTGCATTGAAAATTGTGACATCGGACAACCTCCCCTCTGACCCATTGACGACTTGATTAATGATAATGGATACGCCGGTCGAGAACGGCATACAGCAAATCGACAATCAGATTAATGATGACGAACAGGAACGCAATGATCAAAATTCCGCTTTGGATAACCGGATAGTCCCGCGAGCTGATCGCTTCAAAAATGTACCGTCCAATGCCGGGCCAGGCAAATATAGTCTCTGTCAGTACAGCGCCTCCCAGTAGAGAGCCGGTCTGAAGACCGATGACAGTAAGCACGGGGATAGCGGCATTTTTAAGCGCATGTTTGTACACGACTTGAAAAGATGCCAGACCCTTCGCCCGAGCGGTGCGGATATAGTCCGCATCCATCA
>NZ_JCAJRU010000519.1:0-427 GCF_059447605.1 Paenibacillus sp. N119s
GGAATACCTGTTCCACTCGCTTCACATCCAGCGGACCGCTCACTTGCAGCACCGACGGCATGTTGTAGTTCACATCCAGCGGATCGAACTGATGCAGCACATACAGTCGTTTTTGTGCCGAGGACAGCGGATAGAAGCTGCGCTCTTCCGCTACCGGAATGGACGCATACGTCACCTGATCTAGACCTTCCAGCACAGCTGCCAGTTGTTCAATCGTTGGCGCTTCAAAAATGCTGCGCAGTGGAAGCGGCTTGTTCAGCTCCTTGTGAATCCTTGAGGCCAGTGTCGTCGCCCGCAGCGAGTGTCCGCCAATCTCAAAGAAGTTTTCCTTCACGCCGACCTGCGCCAGTCCCAGCACGTCCTGCCAAATTTGCGCCAGCTTCACTTCCACCCACGTCCGCGGCGGGATATAGTCGGCTCCGCTTTG
>NZ_JCAJRU010000520.1:0-424 GCF_059447605.1 Paenibacillus sp. N119s
GTCAAAATCCGCGGGTACCGGATTGAGTTAGGCGAGATTGAAACCGCGATCCAGCAGGTGCCGGGTGTGCGTCAAGCGGTAGTCATCGACCGGACGGGCGAGCGTGGGCACAAGTATTTGTGCGGGTACCTCACGGGAGCAACCGAGCTGCGGATCGAGGAAGTGCAGGCCGCACTAGAAGCCGGGCTGCCCGCGCACATGGTACCTGCACGGCTGATGCGACTGGAGACGATCCCGCTGACGAGCAACGGCAAAATCGACCGCAAGGCCTTGCCGGAGCCAGAAGGCAGTGTCCATACGGGAGCAGCCTATGTGACCCCGCGTACGAAGGTGGAGCAAGTACTGGCTGCGGTATGGGCCGGAGTGCTGGGCGTGGAAGCCGTGGGCACGCAGGATAACTTCTTCGAGCTGGGCGGCGATTCGA
>NZ_JCAJRU010000521.1:0-422 GCF_059447605.1 Paenibacillus sp. N119s
CCGGCAGACATTCCGAATGTGGAGCACATCATAGGTCTGTTTATCAATACGATTCCGGTGCGTATCCACAGTCATAAGGACAGTTTATTCTCTGACGTAATGAAGCAAACCCAGGAGCAATCAATCGATTCCCATGTCTATGATACGTATCCATTGTATGAAATTCAGGGATTGTCGGAGCTTAAGCAGGATTTGATCAATCATATTCTTATTTTTGAAAATTATCCGGTAGGGGAGCAAATTGAGCAATTAGGCAGCAGTGAGGAAAACAGCTTCAGAATCACAGGAACCGAATCTGTCGAGCAGACCAACTATGACTTTAACGTGGTAGTACTGCCGGGGAATACCATTCACATGAGCTTTGGTTATAATGCCCTCGCCTTTGAACGGGAAAGTGTAGAGCAAATTCGAGGTCATCTGGT
>NZ_JCAJRU010000522.1:0-415 GCF_059447605.1 Paenibacillus sp. N119s
CCGACAGGAACACAGTGTTCGGCTTGCTAAAAAGCATTCAGGAGGAATTCGGGAGTGTTCACGGGATCATCCACTGTGCAGGGGTCATTCATGATAACTTCATTCTTAAGAAAAGCAGGGAAGAATTTATCGAGGTGCTGGGACCGAAGGTCCAAGGGCTGGTTCATCTGGATGAGGCGAGCAGTGATCAGGATCTGGATTTCTTCGTGCTCTTTTCCTCCATCTCGGGTAGCCTAGGCAATCCTGGACAGGCTGATTATGCCACTGCTAATGCTTTTATGGATGCGTACGCAGCCTACCGGAATACCCTGGTGGAAGCGCAGCAACGGCAGGGCCGGACGCTATCCATCCGCTGGCCGCTATGGAAAGAGGGCGGGATGCGGATCGATGCGGACACGGAAAAGCTCATGAGACA
>NZ_JCAJRU010000523.1:0-413 GCF_059447605.1 Paenibacillus sp. N119s
ACCATTCACATGAGCTTTGGTTATAATGCCCTCGCCTTTGAACGGGAAAGTGTAGAGCAAATTCGAGGTCATCTGGTGCAGCTGCTGGAACAGGTGATAGCGAATCCGAACATCTCCGTACAGGAGCTGGATATGGTAACCGCGCAGGAGCGTGAGCAGATCGTTGAGGTCTGGGGCAATACAGCGGCAATCTATCCGAGCGAGCAAACGATTCACGGCTTGTTCGAGTCGCAAACTGCACAGACACCGGAGCAGACAGCCTTGTACTTCGAAGGAGAGCAGCTGACTTATCGTGAGCTGAATGAACGCGCCAATCGATTGGCTCGTACCTTACGCAGTCAAGGGGTGACGAAGGATCGTCTGGTGGGACTGATGACCGAGCGTTCGGTGGACATGATCGTGGGCATCTTCGG
>NZ_JCAJRU010000524.1:0-418 GCF_059447605.1 Paenibacillus sp. N119s
AGATGGTCATCGGCATGTTGGCGGTTTTGAAGGCAGGAGGGGCCTATGTACCGATTGATCCTGACTATCCTGAAGAACGTATTCGTTACATGCTCGAAGATTCAGGAGTCCGTCTGTTGCTCACCCAAAGCCATCTATGGGAGAGTACCACGTTTGACGGTAAGCTTGTGAGTCTGGACGAAACCGCAACGTATACAGGAGATGCTTCCAACCTGGAGAGCATTTCGGGACCAAACCATTTGGCCTATGTTATTTACACATCGGGTACAACTGGCAAACCCAAGGGAACGCTGATCGAGCATAAAAATGTAGTTCGTCTGCTCTTTAATGATAACAATTTATTTGATTTCAGTTCCCAGGATACATGGACGCTGTTCCATTCGTTCTGTTTCGATTTCTCTGTTTGGGAGATGTTTGG
>NZ_JCAJRU010000525.1:0-404 GCF_059447605.1 Paenibacillus sp. N119s
CAAGGACCACAGGGAGTTCAGGGTGATCAAGGACCACAAGGAGTCCAAGGCGACCAAGGACCTCAGGGAGTTCAGGGAGACCAAGGACCGCAAGGAGTTCAAGGTGACCAAGGACCTCAAGGAGTTCAAGGTGATCAAGGCCCTCAGGGTGTCCAAGGCGACCAAGGCCCTCAAGGAGTTCAAGGTGATCAAGGCCCTCAGGGTGTCCAAGGCGACCAAGGCCCTCAAGGAGTTCAAGGTGATCAAGGACCACAAGGAGTCCAAGGCGACCAAGGCCCTCAGGGTGTTCAAGGCGACCAAGGACCACAAGGAGTTCAAGGCGACCAAGGACCTCAAGGAATCCAAGGCGATCAAGGACCACAGGGAGTTCAGGGTGATCAAGGACCACAGGGAGTTCAGGGTGA
>NZ_JCAJRU010000526.1:0-399 GCF_059447605.1 Paenibacillus sp. N119s
CTGCGTAGCTACATTCATCGAACGCAAGACCCGACTGTACACCGCCGTTCCCATGCCTGACCGTACAGCTTTGTCCATGGAAATTGCTTTTGGTGTAGTAGCCTCGCAGTACCCTGATGGTGCATTTCAAACCGCTACTGCAGATCGTGGCAAGGAATTCGCCTGTTACGCCAGCTTGGAAGAAGCTCATGGCCTACAGGTATATTTCGCAGATCCGTATTCTTCCTGGCAACGCGGCTCGAATGAGAATGCCAATGGCCTCTTGCGAGAGTTTTTTCCCAAGGGGACAGATTTTGCACAAATCACGGATGAAGCCTTGGAGACTGCTCTGCGCTTGATCAACCATAGACCACGAAAATGCTTGGGTTGGAGAACCGCTCACGAATCCTTTTCAGAGGA
>NZ_JCAJRU010000527.1:0-397 GCF_059447605.1 Paenibacillus sp. N119s
TTGTCGGGGAAGCATTTCATACGTACTTTGCTATCCTCGAAGACCGCAAGCCGGAGCTTGCCCCGGTAACACCGTACAGCGAATATATTGAATGGCTGGATCGGCAGGATAATGCGGAGGCTGAACGGTTCTGGCGTGATTATTTTGCGGGCTTTGAGCAGCAGACCGTATTGCCGCAGGTCAAACAGCTGGACGGTCACGCTAAAGCATATGAAGCGGACAAGCTTTCGTTTACACTGGGCCGCGAAGTAACAGAACGGATGAACAAGCTGGTCAAGCAGAAGCAAGTGACGGTCAATACTCTTATGCAAGCAGCGTGGGGCGTTGTGCTGCAGCGGTATAACAACAGCCGGGATGTGGTATTTGGCAGTGTCGTATCCGGCAGATCGGCAGATAT
>NZ_JCAJRU010000528.1:0-397 GCF_059447605.1 Paenibacillus sp. N119s
AACACGACCGTTAAGCCCTCCAGCGCCGATGGTACTTGGACCGCAGGGTCCTGGGAGAGTAGGACGTTGCCAAGCAAATGTAAAAAGGATGACAACCTCAGTGAGGTTGTCATCCTTTTTTTATGCGTTTTTGTGGATCGATACCTGCTTATAAGGTTGACAGAGAGAAAAGGCTTTGCGACACTCTAAGTGCGTAATTTTTTTAAAGGTCCGAGTATACGAGTGAGGTGGCGAAGTTATGGAGATTAGACAATTACAACGTGACGAATTTGAAGCAGCTATAGAATTATCTCAGTACGCTTTTCAGTTTACAATGTCCCCGGAGGATCTGGAGAAAGCCAAGAAGAAATTCAAACCAGAGCAAACATGGGGGATCTTCGATGGACATAGCTTGAAT
>NZ_JCAJRU010000529.1:0-394 GCF_059447605.1 Paenibacillus sp. N119s
AGCCAGAGAAAAACCTAAAAATAAGGACCCTGTATCACCCATAAATATTTTCGCAGGATGAAAGTTGAAAAATAGAAACCCGATAATACTGCCTAACAACACAAGGCAAAGCATGGCAACCATATAATTGCCCATTAGTAACGACATCACAAAAATAGTTCCAATCGCAATTCCCGATACACCTGCAGCCAGTCCATCCAGGCCGTCAATCAAATTGATGGCATTGGTCACACCTACGATCCAAAAAATCGTAAGCGGAATGGAAATCCAGCTTTCCAAAGATGAGTAAGCATCCTGAAAAGGTACATTTACAAAATCAACACGAATATCAAAAGCAAACACGACCATACACGCAACGGCGATTTGAGCCAAAAATTTGAGCTTTGCATTGCAT
>NZ_JCAJRU010000530.1:0-385 GCF_059447605.1 Paenibacillus sp. N119s
ATGTAGCCGCTCGTAATGAGGTAGAGCGAACGTTGGTATCGGTATGGCAGTCTGTACTGGGCATCGAACAGATTGGTATTTTGGATAACTTTTTCCATTTGGGTGGCGACTCGATCAAGGGCATTCAGGTGTCTTCGAGACTGCTGCAAAATGGTTACAAGCTGGAAATGAGAGAGCTGTTCCAGTATCCGACGATTGCTGAGCTGAATGGACGGGTGCAGCGGATGACCCGCGTGTCCGACCAAGGAGAAGTCACTGGAAACGTGGCCTTGACACCGATTCAACATTGGTTCATTGAACTGCAGCCCTCCCATCCTGAACACTACAACCAGGCTCTAATGCTGCACCGTGAGGATCGACTGGACGAAACAGCGCTTCGTCAGGC
>NZ_JCAJRU010000531.1:0-385 GCF_059447605.1 Paenibacillus sp. N119s
AGTTACGGGGTCATTTTGCCGAGTTCCTTAACGAGAGTTCTTCCGCGCGCCTTAGAATTCTCTTCTCGCCTACCTGTGTCGGTTTGCGGTACGGGCACCTTCTCCTGGCTAGAGGCTTTTCTTGGCAGTCTGAGATCATGACCTTCGCTACTATAATTTTCGCTCCCCATCACAGCCCAGCCTTACGATGTGCGGATTTGCCTACACACCAGCCTCACTGCTTAGACGGACATCCATCAGTCCGCGTCACTACCCTACTGCGTCACCCCATCGCTCATAGCGGATTACGGTGGTACAGGAATTTCCACCTGTTGTCCTTCGACTACGCCTATCGGCCTCGCCTTAGGTCCCGACTTACCCTGAGCGGACGAACCTTCCTCAGGAA
>NZ_JCAJRU010000532.1:0-380 GCF_059447605.1 Paenibacillus sp. N119s
GCAGATACGTGTCTTGCGTCCGCAGCGGAAGCTCAGGGTCAAGCATCCGAAGAGACTCGCGAATAATCGAACCATCACCGGCTCCAATCAACTATGGGAAACGGATATTAAATATGGCTGGATTGCAGGTGAGCAGCGCTTCTTCTTTCTCCTGAGCATCATCGACGTGTTTGATCGATCTATCGTCACCTACCACTTGGGCCTGTCCTGCGAAGCCAAGGATCTGGTTCAAATTACGCAGGAGGCGCTGATAAAGCGCCAGCTATTTGACAGAGCGAAGAGACCCGTCATCCGATCAGACAATGGACCACAGTTTATCAGCCATCGATTTACGGAGGCCTGTGAGCAGTTTGAACTCATCCATGAACGTATTCCGCTCA
>NZ_JCAJRU010000533.1:0-377 GCF_059447605.1 Paenibacillus sp. N119s
CTGTTGTCCTTCGACTACGCCTATCGGCCTCGCCTTAGGTCCCGACTTACCCTGAGCGGACGAACCTTCCTCAGGAACCCTTAGGCTTTCGGCGGATCTGATTCTCACAGATCTTTTCGTTACTCATACCGGCATTCTCACTTGAATGCAGTCCAGCGCTCCTTCCGGTACACCTTCAACCCGCATTCAACGCTCCCCTACCCCTGATGCAAAGCATCAAGCCATAGCTTCGGTGGTGTGTTTAGCCCCGTTACATTTTCGGCGCAGAGTCACTCGACCAGTGAGCTATTACGCACTCTTTCAATGGTGGCTGCTTCTAAGCCAACATCCTGGTTGTCTGTGCAACTCCACATCCTTTCCCACTTAACACACACTTG
>NZ_JCAJRU010000534.1:0-377 GCF_059447605.1 Paenibacillus sp. N119s
ATGGCATTCGGAGTTTGACTGAGCTTGGTAACCCTTGCGGGCCCCGCACCCAATCAGTGCTCTACCTCCACGATTCTTCTTTCCGAGGCTAGCCCTAAAGCTATTTCGGGGAGAACCAGCTATCTCCGGGTTCGATTGGAATTTCTCCGCTACCCCCACCTCATCCCCGCATTTTTCAACATGCGTGGGTTCGGGCCTCCAGTGCGTGTTACCGCACCTTCACCCTGGACAGGGGTAGATCACCCGGTTTCGGGTCTACGTCCACGTACTCATTCGCCCTATTCAGACTCGCTTTCGCTGCGGCTTCAGCTCTTCACCTTAACCTTGCACGGGAACGTAACTCGCCGGTTCATTCTACAAAAGGCACGCCATCACCC
>NZ_JCAJRU010000535.1:0-374 GCF_059447605.1 Paenibacillus sp. N119s
AACACTTTCCCAAGAATCCATTTGCTATAATAGGCTTGTTTAGCTTTCTCATGCTCGTGTATACTAATCAACCCTTGTATAGCCAAACCAGCCAAGTGTTTCAACGGATGAATGCCGTTCCCCTTACTGCCTCCAACGGAAGGGGTTCCTTTGCTCCGAACAGGGATCGCTGCGGTTGCTCTCAGAATCACACCTCCTGCGGGTCCACCTAAAGCTCCTGCAACAACGCCAGCCACTTTTCCCATCACTGGAATGGAACCTAATAGCTTGGATACTGTCCCCATCATGGCATTCGCCTGTTGAAGCTTTGCTGGACTGGTGACTTTTGCTTTAGGAGGAGAGGCTTGGCTGCTAGATGAATCCTTGGCTGCTGA
>NZ_JCAJRU010000536.1:0-368 GCF_059447605.1 Paenibacillus sp. N119s
GACAAGAGTAGGCCGACCAGCGAGCCAGGTATCTTGGGCCATTTTTTAGGCACCACAATAAGCCCAGCAAGACAGATGCAAGCTGTCAGGATGCTGTACACATTGAGTGAAGGAAGCCGATGGATGATCTCTGCCATCGAAGGCAGAAAGGTTTCATGTCGCTCTACCCCGCGCAAGCCGAGAAAGTTAGCAATTTGACCACTGAAGATCGTCACGGCAATCCCGGCCGTAAAGCCAATGGTTACAGGCTTGGGAATAAATTTGATCAATGCCCCCAACCTTAGAACACCCATTAAAATGAGTATAATACCTGCCATAAAACCAGCTATCAGTAAATTCTCATAGCCGTACTGCATGACTATAGCGAG
>NZ_JCAJRU010000537.1:0-368 GCF_059447605.1 Paenibacillus sp. N119s
ATGGAGCAGATGGGTAGCCGTGGCACGAATGGTTTTACGATTGCCAATGCTTCTGTGTCGGAGCAAACAAACTATGATTTCAACATTACAGTGGTGCCAGGCGATGAAATTCATGTCCATTTGGAGTACAACGCACAGGTGCTGGAACGTACAGCTGTAGAGCAAATCCGTGAGCATTTGCTGCATATGATTGAAGAAGCGATCCACAGACCAGATGCATGGGTGGATGAGCTGGAGCTCGTAACTGCTGCTGAAAAAGCAAAAATCATCGACGGTTTTGGATCCGTAGGTGTAGCTGCATGGAGTGATGAAAAGCAATCCGAAGGGGTATTCCACACCTATGTGGAAGAACAAGCGCAGCTTGTGCC
>NZ_JCAJRU010000538.1:0-358 GCF_059447605.1 Paenibacillus sp. N119s
CCAAAGGTTGTCTTACCTGAAATGAGGCGTAGCCTTACGATCGTAAAGCTTCATACGTACCCAGATTATGTTGACGATCAGTAGCACACCAGACATGATGAACAGTCCTTCGATGCCGATAAATCCGGAAAGCACTCCGCCAATGACCGCACCCAGCATATTCCCGAGCGCCAGCGAACTCGTATTGAATCCGAAAGAGCGACTTTCCATTCCTTCCGGTGTATACGTGCGAATCAGCGCATTTACGCTGGGTAGCAAACCGCCCATAAATACACCCATAAAAAAACGGATAATGACAAGCTGCCATACTTCATTGACAAAAGCCTGTGGAATGAGCATAACCGCCGTTCCGAGCAGT
>NZ_JCAJRU010000539.1:0-356 GCF_059447605.1 Paenibacillus sp. N119s
TAAGCGATCCAGTGAACTGGAGCCACGTAAAACTATTAAAGACAAGTTGGGGGAAAGGCAGGTAGAGTAGAGTGAGTAAAGTTTTAATCATGGAAGATGAGGAATCGATCCGTAGCTTTATTGTCATTAACTTGAAACGTAACGGCTTTGAGGTGCTGGAGGCGTCAGAAGGACATGAGGCTCTGAATATTTTGAACACGGTGCGGGACATTGATATCGCGCTGCTTGACGTAATGGTGCCAGGGATGGACGGCTTTGAGGTGTGTCGGAGAATTCGGGAGACGAATGAGCGTATTGGCATCATCTTTCTGACAGCCAAGGTACAGGAACAGGATAAGGTGTATGCCTTGTCTGTA
>NZ_JCAJRU010000540.1:0-356 GCF_059447605.1 Paenibacillus sp. N119s
TACGCGTCACGTTTCTGATCGTCCAAATGACGCACATCTTCATATCTGAAACCGACTTCCTTACGGCGGAAAATCACCTGCACGGGCTCATCCTGCCAACCGCTAATGAAATTGGCTCTAAAGATCTCATGCCGCTGTGCCAGTTGATTCAAGCTATCTTGGAAAATATCCGCTTGGAAGCGACCGCGCAAATCAAAGGTTGTTTGTTCGAAATAAGCCCCTGATTCTGCATCCATCAGACTATGGAACAACATGCCTTTTTGCATCGGGGTCAGTGCGTATACATTTTCCACTTCCCCGATGTCACGGGTCCGCTCGATCAGTTGGTCCAGCTCAGCCAGGGTTACATGTTTAAG
>NZ_JCAJRU010000541.1:0-353 GCF_059447605.1 Paenibacillus sp. N119s
GTGTCGGTGTGGGAGCTGTTCTGGTGGTCGATGGTCGGCTCGAAGGTAAGCCTGTTGTCCGTGGGCGGGGAAAAGAATCCGGAAGACATCGTGGATACGATTGCCCGCGACGGCGTGACCACGATGCACTTCGTGCCAGCCATGCTGCATGCATTCCTGGAGTATGTGGAGCAGCAGCCGCGAGAAGTGATTCAAGCGAAACTGGGCACGTTGCGCCATGTTTTTGCCAGCGGCGAAGCGTTGCCGCCACAGCATGTGGCCCGGTTCCAGCGGCTCGTGTCGAGCCTGGCCGGAGCGAAGCTGGTCAATCTGTATGGTCCGACCGAAGCGACGGTGGACGTGTCGTACTTCGA
>NZ_JCAJRU010000542.1:0-347 GCF_059447605.1 Paenibacillus sp. N119s
CCACCAATTGCTCCAGCTCGTCCAGCGTGACATGGTTTAACAGGACATCACTTGGGGTCAGCACCGTTCTCTCTTGGGTGACGCAATGATGAATGACTTCACGCAGATTGGATGTCAGCAGTTCTCCAAGCCGTGCAACCGTTTCATGACGGAATTGCGTTGTGCCATAGCGAATCGTGAACATCAACTCGCCATCCTCAATGACTCCATTGATATCCAGCGCAAAATCCATGGCCGCGTTCGTGCTGACAGGCACACCAATGGAATAGACGGAAGGCTGTAGATCATTGCCTTTATAATCCTGATCGAATTGGCCCAAATAGTTAAAACTGATTTCAGGCTGAGCC
>NZ_JCAJRU010000543.1:0-342 GCF_059447605.1 Paenibacillus sp. N119s
TCGTTGTTCGCCACGTCCTTCGTCGGCTCCTGGCGCCTAGGCATCCTCCGTGTGCTCTTTGTAGCTTAACCTAGTATTTACAATGTAAATACAATTCGCTACTTTAAGTTTTCTTGTTTACACAAGATCAGCTTAAAGGAATATTCTAAAACGCAATTTCGTTTCGGTATCCAGTTTTCAAGGTGCAATTGAGAGTTTGAACTCTCAAAACTGAGCAACGAGTGAGTAACAGGCCGAAACCTGAGTTTTGAAGCTTCTGCTTCATATTTGAATGTTTCCATCGCAGGAAACGATTCTCCATAGAAAGGAGGTGATCCAGCCGCACCTTCCGATACGGCTACC
>NZ_JCAJRU010000544.1:0-338 GCF_059447605.1 Paenibacillus sp. N119s
GGCAAGGTGTTACTGACAGATATCACTTATTTATATTATGGTACAGGCAAGAAAGCTTATTTATCAACGATCAAGGACAGTTCAACCAATGAAATACTGGCTTATCATGTCTCAGAGAGAATCACTATGGACCTTGCGACGGACACTCTTCTAAAGCTGAAGAAAAATCGAAGATTTAAAAAAGCAAAGGGTGCCTTTATTCATTCGGATCAGGGAACGCATTACACACATCCTGATTTTCAAAAGATGGTTAAGAAAATGGGGTTAAACCAGTCGATGTCTAGACGAGGAAACTGTTGGGATAACGCCCCCCAAGAATCCTTCTTTGGTCATTTTAA
>NZ_JCAJRU010000545.1:0-332 GCF_059447605.1 Paenibacillus sp. N119s
AACAAATCCTTCATGTCCAGCTTATAGCCCGCCTGGAACGTACGGGATGCGATTTGGATGGCCTTGATGGAATCGCCACCCAGATCAAAGAAATTGTCCAAAATACCGACCGTCTGTAGTCCCAGTACCGACTGCCAGACCGCTACCAAAGCGCGTTCTTGCGCTGTACGCGGCTCGGCATAATCGACTCCAGTTTGTAGGCTGCCTTCTGGTGCTGGCAGTGCTTTGCGGTCGATTTTGCCGTTGGGACTCAGTGGCATTTGCTCCAGCTGTACAAAGTAGGACGGTACCATGTAGCTTGGCAGCTCTCGGCCCAGCTCACTTCTCAGCTC
>NZ_JCAJRU010000546.1:0-332 GCF_059447605.1 Paenibacillus sp. N119s
AGCTATTGGAGCAAGGTTCTGGAAGGATACGAGGAGCAGTCCCGCTTGCCACAGGCAAAAATCCAGGGCAAAACGGGGTATCAGGCAGAGCGTTTGGATTTTGATTTGGGTGCGGAACTCACGGCTGGTATTCAGCGCATAGCCAAGCGTTATCAAGTCACCATCAATACGTTGATGCAGACCGTTTGGGGGCTTTTGCTGCAAAAGTATAACGGCACCGATGATGTCGTGTTTGGCAGCGTGGTATCTGGACGTCCGGCAGACATTCCGAATGTGGAGCACATCATAGGTCTGTTTATCAATACGATTCCGGTGCGTATCCACAGTCATAA
>NZ_JCAJRU010000547.1:0-360 GCF_059447605.1 Paenibacillus sp. N119s
TCTGAAGGGACGTGGCGGGGTCACGGTCAGTCTGGAGTGGTCCAGCTCGCGGCTGGTCCGTGCGGAACTAACTGTCTCCGTCCAGACAGGAAGCATCACCATTCGCAGTGCACATCCATTTCACACTGATACTCGTCAGGCTCAGCCTGACTCCAAGCACGGAGGATTTATTTTGTCATGGATTTTTACCAAAAAGCAGGAAAAAGTAAAACAATATACGATTATAATTGAGGGAGAGGAAGAGAGACAATGACTATTTTTCAATTTCCGCAGGACTTTATGTGGGGTACCGCAACAGCTGCCTACCAGATCGAGGGAGCCTATCAGGAGGATGGGAGAGGGCTGTCGATCAGGAGCCTA
>NZ_JCAJRU010000548.1:0-304 GCF_059447605.1 Paenibacillus sp. N119s
CAATCACCCCAGCTGCGTATTTGGAAATTCGGGAAAAAGTAGAGCAACGCGAGTTGCATTTTTTACACCATAATGCATGATTAACTTCGAGAAGGGATTAAGGCTAATTTCACTAGTATGTTTCAAAAACCTCAATCTGTCCATTGAATGCCTTATAAAACAGCTATAGATTGCATAGAAGAGTTAGCTACTCAATGCTTTTTGTCAAAGCTTACTGATGATGATGTGTCTACTTTCAGGCGGGTCTGTAGTAAGGAGAATGACATTATAAAGCTGGCACTTAGAATTCCACGGACTATAGACT
>NZ_JCAJRU010000549.1:0-300 GCF_059447605.1 Paenibacillus sp. N119s
GCTTCTTCCGATGATTCGAACTGTAATTGCAAACTACTTACAATATCAGTGATATCAGATTGATGTTTTTGTCCATAGTAAGGAATAATTGTAAATTCCCAAGCAGGAATCAATTTCTTTAATGAGGCTTCCAGAATTGTTGCTTTTTGCGTCTTGTATTTAAACTGGAGTGATTTATTGACAATATCGAAACTCAGCGAATTGCTTATGATAGTATTATAGCTCATGAATGTGGCTCTCTTGATTGCTGTTCCGTTATGTGTAATCATCCAACATAAATAGGTTAGTTCAGCAGCACAT